>NZ_BAABLI010000012.1:0-188632 GCF_039544265.1 Corallincola platygyrae
GTTATTTCTTTCCGCTGCCTCGCCCTGAGCGAGTGAGGCGGCATTATAGGGACCTTAATCTCATCGTCAACGCTTTTTTTGTGATGCAGACACTGTTCGGTCAGTTATTAACCAGGCCGATATTTAACTTATTGATATTACGAAAACGCCCTCGTAACGAGGGCGTTTAAAAAGATGGAACTGAGCCTAAAACAAGTAAGAAATCGGCTATTTCTTTTCTTCGTCGTTTTCTGCAGTTTCCTCAACGGTAGATGAAGGATTGGCTTTCACTTCCTTTTCCTTTTCATCGCTTTGGTCACTACTTTCGAAGTCTGCATCATTTCCGTCACCAACCACATGCTCCATCTTTAACTCGCGAACACTGCGCAGGGTCACTACAGGACCTGAAATTGCGTATAGAAGGAATATGGCGAACAACACGAGTGCTGGGTTCGTGGCAACGACAACAAAGATAAGTACCACAACCAAGATCGCAACAAACGAGACCTTCCCTTTCCAGTCGACATCTTTAAAACTGTGATAGCGGAAATTACTCACCATCAGCAACCCAGCAGCAACAGTAATGATGGCAACAATAAAGGATACATCACTACCATTTATCTCATAGTTGTCACCAACCCAAACCATGCCAGCAATAATCGCTGCAGCAGCTGGACTGGCAAGCCCCTGGAAAAAGCGCTTATCGGCAATACCAACCTGAGTGTTAAATCGCGCCAAGCGCAGCGCGGCACCAGCAACAAAGATAAAGGCGGATAACCAACCAATTTTGCCCAGGTCCACCAAGCCCCAATTGTATGCAACCAGTGCGGGCGCGATGCCGAAAGACACCATGTCTGCCATGCTGTCATATTCGGCGCCAAATGCACTTTGCGTATTGGTCATACGCGCAACACGGCCATCGAGTCCATCCATAATCATAGCGATAAAGATGGCAACAGCCGCTGCCTCAAATCTTTCATTCATTGAGGCGACTACCGCATAAAATCCTGAAAACAAACCCGCGGTGGTCAACAGATTTGGCAGGAGATAGATCCCACGATGCTTATGAGATTCTTTTGTCGTATCCTGATTCATATAAGAGTTTGAGACGTTTAACAGTTCTTACTTGGGGCACAAGATAGCATAGAGCATCCGTGTTCCGCAGTGGTTATATGAAGGGAAATCCTTGATGCAGACTAAATTTCGTCTGGTTTGTCTAATTTTGGCAACACTCATTTCATCATTATTCATCAGAGCTGCCTTTGCCAACCAGGTGGTGTATTTCTGGTATGACGAAAACGGCGTTATCCATTTTGCCGAGCAACGCCCGTCAGACAGACAGGTCTACGCTGTCGAGATGTTAGAGGCTCCGACAGAGAAGAAAGAAAACAAATATACCTATGAGTCTCTTTTCGAAGATAAAGAAAAAGCAGCCAAAGAAGCTGAGGCAGAAAAGGAACAACCTAAATATGATATGACCCATGCTAAACAACGCTGCGAAGACGCTAAAAAAACGCTGTGGATATTGGAGCATAAGAACTTCGTAAGGCAGCAAGGCCGCGATGGCGAGATATCAACACTAAGCTACGAACAAAAATTGGAAATTACTGCCCGCTCGCAGGAGGAGATAAGCAACTTCTGCAAATGAGCTCTTGATTTCGGAAACGAGAAAGGGCCTCAAAAGAGGCCCTTTCTCGTTTCTGAGAGTTAATTAGTTTTGAAATACCAGCTCTCCATCCTGCGCGGTCACCATAATGACCGCTCCCGGAGCAAACTCTCCTTGCAGAAGCCTTTGAGCTAATGGGTTCTCTAGTTCGGTCTGAATAGCTCGCTTCAACGGTCTGGCGCCATACACGGGATCGAAACCTGCAGATGCCAGCAAGTTCATCGCATCGTCTTCAAGTTCCAGACCAAGGTCTTTGGCCTGTAATCTCAGCTTCAGACGGTCAATTTGGATCTCAGCAATAGATTTGATCTGTGCTTGGCCAAGCGGATGGAAGACGACAGTGTCATCGATGCGGTTGATGAACTCAGGGCGGAACTGCTGGCCCACGACCTCCATCACACGCGCTTTCATCGCATCATATTGCTCATCTTTGTGCATATCCTGGATGAGGTCTGAACCCAAATTGGAGGTCATGATCACCACGGAATTACGAAAATCTACGGTGCGTCCCTGACCATCGGTGAGGCGACCATCATCTAACACCTGCAGCAGGATATTGAAGACATCAGGGTGAGCCTTTTCAACTTCATCCAGCAAAATTACTGAATATGGACGACGTCGGACAGCTTCAGTGAGATAGCCACCCTCTTCGTAACCAACGTATCCGGGAGGTGCACCAACAAGCCTTGCGACAGAGTGTTTCTCCATAAACTCAGACATGTCGATACGAACCATGGCTTCGTCAGTGTCAAACAGGAACTGTGCCAGCGCTTTGCAGAGCTCCGTTTTCCCTACACCAGTGGGTCCCAAAAAGAGAAATGAACCTATTGGACGGGCAGGATCCGATAGCCCGGCTCGAGATCTGCGAATGGCATTCGCTACTGCCACAACCGCCTCTTCCTGGCCAACGACTCGTTTGTGAAGCCCTTGCTCCATAGAGAGTAACTTCTCGCGCTCTCCTTCCAACATTTTGGCAACCGGAATGCCTGTCCAACGGGAGAGCACTTCAGCGATCTCGTTGTCAGTAACGCGATTTCGAAGCAACTTCATATCCTGCATTTCTGCCTGGCTCGCCAGATCCAGCTGCCTTTCCAGCGCAGGGATACGGCCGTACTGCAATTCAGACATGCGATTCAGATCGCTGGCTCGGCGCGCAGTTTCCAACTCCATACGCGCCTGTTCCAATTCTGCTTTGATATTTTGCGTACCTGACAACGCCGCTTTTTCGGACGTCCACACTTCTTCCAGCTCAGTGAACTTGCGTTCGTTTTCCCGGAGCTCGCCATCCAGTTTATCTAAACGCTTTTTACTGGCTTCGTCAGACTCTTTTTCCAGTGCCTGCCTTTCCAATTTAAGCTGAATGATACGTCGCTCCAAGCGATCTAACTCTTCCGGTTTAGAGTCGATCTGAATACGAATACGAGACGCTGCCTCATCGATCAGATCGATCGCTTTGTCTGGCAGCTGACGATCTGAGATATACCTATGGGATAAACTCGCCGCGGCAACAATCGCAGGGTCAGTGATCTCAACGGCGTGGTGAAGTTCGTACCGCTCTTTTAAGCCACGAAGAATGGCGATGGTATCTTCAACGTTGGGTTGCTCGACTAAGACTTTCTGGAAGCGACGCTCCAGTGCGGCATCTTTCTCCACATACTGTCGATACTCGTCCAAGGTGGTGGCACCAACACAATGCAGTTCACCACGAGCGAGTGCAGGCTTAAGCATATTACCCGCGTCCATGGCGCCTTCACCTTTACCGGCCCCCACCATGGTATGCAGTTCATCAATAAAGAGGATGACCTGCCCCTCTTCTTTGGACAGTTCATTCAGAACAGCTTTAAGACGTTCTTCAAACTCACCTCGGTACTTCGCTCCCGCAAGCAAACTGCCCATGTCCAATGAAAGAACACGTTTGTTTTTCAACCCTTCAGGCACTTCGCCATTAATAATTCGCTGAGCTAAACCTTCCACGATAGCTGTTTTACCTACACCAGGCTCACCAATAAGTACCGGGTTGTTCTTGGTACGGCGCTGCAGAACCTGAATCGTTCTGCGGATCTCCTCGTCACGACCGATCACAGGATCTAGTTTGCCCTGCTCAGCTCTTTCGGTGAGATCTATGGTGTATTTGTCCAGTGCCTGCCGTTGATCTTCGGCATTTGGGTCGTCGACCTTCTGGCCACCACGCACTTGCTCGATAGCCTTCTCAACAGACGCTTTGTCTAATCCCAGCTCCCTGAGGTGCTGCCCAAGCTCACCCTGCTCGTCAACTGCCGCCAGGATAAACAACTCGCTTGAGATAAATTTGTCTTTGCGCTTTTGCGCTAGCTTGTCACACAGGTTGAAAAGCGAGATCAATGCAGAGGAAAGCTGAACATCACCGCCAATGCCTTCTACCTTTGGCAAACGGTCTAGGGTCGCGCCTAATTTGCTGCGCAGAGCGGAAACATCAAGCCCTGCCGTTTGAAGCAAATGACGACCACTTCCGCCTTCCTGATTTAACAGCGCCATCATCAGATGAGCTGGCTCAATGAACTGGTGATCACGGCCAAGAGCCATGGACTGAGCGTCAGAAATGGCAAGTTGAAACTTGCTAGTGAGCTTATCAATACGCATTAGTTAGCTCCCAAAATAATATCTAATATGAATACTATCTGGGCACTATTGGTCTCGATTTCAAGTCACTTTATAGAAGAATGGTGGGCAAAAGAGCGGGAATATTACCGCTAATTTGTCATCCAAATAGCTGCGGCCATGCGGCCAGTATTGCCATCTCTACGGTGGGAAAAGAACACTGACTCCTGACTGTAGGTGCATAGGCCAGAGTCAGCAATGTCGACAATACCAAGGCTCTGTAACCTCTGAGTCGCTAATAAAGGTAGATTGGCGTAAAACTTGTTTGGTTGAGTTTTCGAAGCAGTAAAACAAGCAGCAGAAGCTTCCCGTTGCGAAACAAATTTTTTGCGAACTTCAGCACCCACTTCAAATGCATAAGGCCCGATACAGGGCCCTAACCATGCCATTAGATCGCATGCGTTGCCGCGATAACCAGCTACGGCATTTTCAACAATACCATCAGCCAAACCGCGCCAACCGGCATGCACTGCCGATATCCAAGTTCCCTGACGATTGCACAGCAGTATTGGAAGACAATCTGCCGTCATGATCACTAATGGCGTAGATTGTTTTGTTGTAATGGCGCCATCGGCCTCTGGCACATCACTGCTAAGGGAATCCACCGCCAGAATGCGAGTGCCATGCACCTGGGTAAGCCATTGAGGCGCGCTAGGCATAAAAGCGTCAGCAACAAATCGACGCCTGTTTTCAGCAACATCCGCCTCATTGTCACCAACATGGTTGCCGAGATTGAACGATAGCCATGGCTCGCTGCTCACTCCACCTATTCTGGTAGAATAAACAGCTCGCACATTTGCAGGGGCGGGCCAGTCAACCTCACACACCGACGTTACCACTGAGGCTCCGGGTTCGCTTCAAAGTCTGCTTTAAACGCGTCAACCATAGCCAACATGTCGTCGGGAACAGGCGCCTGCCAACTCATAAAGTCACCAGTAATGGGATGCTCCAGCTCAAGCCGAGCAGCATGAAGCGCCTGACGTCGGAACCCTCTCAACGCCTTCAACAATTCCTCCGAAGCGGCTCTGGGCGGTTTTGGTCGCCCACCATAAGTATAATCGCCAACCAGTGGGTGTTTAAGATGTGCCATATGTACACGGATCTGATGGGTACGACCTGTTTCCAGTCTCAAACGCAACCTAGAATGTGCACGATACTTTTCCATTACCCGGTAATGGGTCACTGCATCACGGCCATTAGGAACAACCGCCATATGGGTGCGCTGTGTAGGATGCCTGCCGATAGGCGCTTCGACACGACCACCAGCCGTTAGCAAGCCATTTACCAAGGCCTCGTACTCTCGTGTGATCTGTCTGGCCTGCAATCTTTCGACTAGATGGGTTTGTGCTGGCACCGTTTTCGCTACCACCATCAGCCCCGTAGTATCTTTGTCTAAACGATGAACAATGCCCGCTCTGGGCACTTCAATGATCTTTGGATAATGATGCAGAAGCGCATTTAGAACCGTGCCTGTGGGATTTCCTGCTCCTGGATGCACGACAAGACCAGCAGGTTTATTGATGACCAGGATGTCATCATCCTCATAAACAATATTGAGTGGAATAGCTTCGGCTTCCCACTCGCCCTGCTCTTCAAGCTCTGCTTCAACTTTGACGACCTCTCCACCCATTAACTTAAGCTTGGGTACAGAAACAACGTCTCCATCAATACTGACCAGTCCATCAAGTATCCACTGCTTTATGCGACTGCGGCTGTAATCACTAAAGAGTTCAGCCAATACTTGATCAAGTCTCTTTCCACCAAGTTCAAAAGGAACTTCGCTTTGTAATGAAATCTTTTCCGCCATGGGCGACCTTATTAACATAACGCTTAGCTGCTATTGTACAGTGCTATTGCGACTGGGGTACAATCCCTGGCCAAAGTAAAAGGCCAAGCATCCTGTTAACCGGAACAACAACGATTAGAAAATGAGAAAATTTCTGCTGCCATTAGCGCTTATTGCATTGTTAAGTGCCTGTTCAAACAGTAATCAAACTGTTGAGCGCGTTCCCGAAAAATCACCAGCGGCACTCTATCAAGACGCACAGGAGGCGCTAGAAGTTGGCAACTTTTTAACCTCCATCCAGACCCTTGAAGCGCTCGCATCTCGCTATCCATTTGGCCCATATGCTCATCAAACACAGCTAGACTTACTGTATGCCTACTACAAATCAGGACAAACAGCGCAAGCACTGGCGACAGCAGATCGATTTATTCGACTGAATCCTACTCACCCAGACAACGACTATGTTTACTACATGAGAGGACTGGTAAATGTTGAAGCCGATGGTGAGATTCTACATGACCTCTTAGGCATTGACCGCTCAGACAGGGATCCAGGTCTAATCAAACAAGCCTTCGATGACTTCTCGAAAGTAGTATCTCGTTACCCAGACAGCAAATTTGCCCCTGATGCCAGACAGCGGATGATATTTATCAAAGAACGTTTGGCCCGGCACGAATTGTCGGTTGCTAACTATTACATTGAACGAGAGGCATACATCGCGGCGGCGAACCGAGGGCGTTATATCATTGAAACGTTTGGCGATACGCGAGCTTCTGAGGGTGCATTGGAAGTGATGGTTCGCGCTTATGAAAAGCTAGGACTTGATGACTTAAAAGCAGATGCAGAGGCAACGCTTAGACTCAACTTTCCAGATAATGAGTTAGTCTCTAAAAGTTAAAAAAGGGAGCCTGATGGCTCCCTTTTTTATTGAAACCGAGCTTATACCGCTTCAGTACCTTCTTCACCAGTACGAATGCGAATAACGCGAGCAACGTCTGATACAAATATCTTACCGTCGCCAATCTTGCCGGACTTGGCTGTGTTTGCAATCACTTCGATAACGCGGTCGACATCGTCGTCATTGACGATCAAATCAATCTTCATTTTAGGCAGGAAGTCCACCATATATTCAGCGCCACGATAGAGCTCTGTATGTCCTTTCTGACGACCAAAGCCTTTTACCTCTGTTACCGTCATACCAGTAATGCCGATCTCTGCCAGGGCCTCGCGAACGTCGTCAAGCTTAAATGGCTTGATTATCGCTTCAACCTTTTTCATGCGTCTTTCCTCTTAATATCTTATAAATGCCTACGGCCAAATCCTGAGCAAATAGGACAACGTCGACCTTTGCCAATTTTCATTTTGTTATTTTGCGCAAACTGTCTTTCAAAGAGATCAGTCTTAATCAATCAAACATATTGAATGCTAGCTGTCACTGTAACTAGCAGATACCAATTTCGCTACTTCTTTGTCGGCCAAAACGTAGTAATCGAGAATCAGATCAAGTTCATAGCGCCGCCCTTAAAACTAAACACAGGTATCAGCCAAACTCAAACATCTCTAAACAAGCATATATAAGTAGTGACATAGCGATTATCGAAACGTTGCCATTGGCACAAGAATCAGCGCCAGAATAGTGATCCCGAACACCACAGATCTGCTCAGATACGACATAGTTCACAGATCTAAGTGTAGATTGAGAATAGATATGTATAGATGGGTTAACCGAGGTTTGCTGGTGTAAACTGGCAGGCTCGAAAAGTTATCTTTTATGGTACGGGAATATCATGCGCAGTAAAGATTCAGGATTCACGCTAGTAGAGTTGATGGTAACTTTGGCTATAGCAGTGATATTAGCGACACTGGCAGCCCCTTCCTTTATCGACTCTTTAGAGAGTTCTAGAGCCAAAAGTGCCAGTAACGATATACATAAAGCATTTCAATTAGCTCGCGGGGAAGCTGTCGCAAGAAAGATACCAACTACCGTTTGCCCGATGGAGACGACCTCATGCGGTACCGATTGGAGCAAAGGAATAGCGGTGTTTCAGGATGCTAACGGCAATGGAGCTTTTGACAATGGTACAGATACTTTCCTGAAAAAAGTCGATATATTCAGCACACAAGATTTAATCAAGGCGACCGGTTCAAGCGTCACATTTTCAGTTCAGGGCACAACAACCGACATGTTAACCATCAACTATTGCCCAGGAAAAGAAGCGACCAATGGACGTAAAGTTGTTCTTTCTATGTCCGGACGTTCTCGCGTTTCCAAAGAAGCCATTAGCTGCAATTAAGTCTGCCATCTGAAATTTCTTAGCCATTAAAAAGCCAGTGCTTTTGTGCACTGGCTTTTTTTTGTAACACGGTCCCACTTATACGGAAAAGCTCAAACTACATCGGTGTTTTATCTTCTAAGCTACGCGCTTTTCTATTTTCGAAGTCTGAGAATTTCGGCCTGCACTCAAAATACTTTTTAACGTTTAACTGGCTAATACCATTATCAGCATAAACAGGAAGCGCCTTTAACTGTGATTCAGTGTCGACATTTGACTCTGGAGTGAATCGATAGTGAACAATTTGTCGTTCACCACTATCCAGCATAACGTAACACTTCCACTCTTCTTCAGCTGACGCTGCGAGTGACTGAAAACTCGCAGCAACAGAGCTGAACACCAGACCCATCAAAAATTTGTTCATCATTACCTCCAGCAATCTGCTGGGCTTTTAGAGCCCAAATTGTCTAAGGTGAGCGTTTTACAAGCACTATCACGAATGGCCTGTGAGCCTTTCGCTTTCGCTGTTAGCCTAAAGTCGGTTCTGATATTGGTCACTGCAACCGCATCTATCTCATAGTTTTCATTTTCTGTTACAAAAGGGTCTGCGCTCATCCCTAGGTCAGTCATATCCTCGGTATAACTTCTATGGTCCAGATAGTACTGCTCCATCATCTGAGATAACCTAACCAGTTCGCGCTGCCCTTCTGTTCGATTATTTTTGGCAACATAGTTTGTGTAGGAGGGATAGGCGATTGCCGCCAAAATCCCTACCACAGCAACAGCTATCATTAGCTCAATAAGTGTGATCCCTTTAACTCTAAACACACGTTCCATTAAATATCCTCTCGATAACCTGACTGGGCTTTAATAACCGCATCGAACGGCAAGTTGACAGGATCTCCACCACAGTCCTGTACTGCAGGGTCACAGTCACAATTTTGAGTATTAGGGTCACATGGCGGCTGCTCTTGTTCTGGTAACTCTTTAAGCTCTGGCACTTCCTTCACGCCAGATGCAGTCACTATTTTAAGTTCACCATCAACGATTATGGCAGTCGGCGGGTTATAACTGGGAATCTCCACGGCATCATAACTCACGCTTTCCTGGCGGATATCACATAAACCATCAGCGTAAAGAATGGACTGTCCTAAGGCAGGTTCACACTGAGCTGCATTATTACCAGGTGGCGTAAATCCACTATGCAAGACAACCCCTTCAATAATTCGGGCTGGAGAAAGTGATTTCTCCGCAATCAGCGGATAGTCAATATAGCAGCCCGACTTACCATCAGTTTGCGCTCTCAAAGACAACACGGCTTCATCGTCATTAGCGGAGGCAACTAATTGATTGTAGGCACGCTGGTCAAACAACTCGCCCAAAGTGATGGCGGTCCGCTTTCGCGTTTCGTCCTTTGAGAGCGGAAGAACATCAGTGTCTCTAATTAAAAAGAACATATCCTGAGTATCATTGTCCAATGGGTGAGACACGTTCCCCGAACCGATGGTGACGAAATCAATTGGGATCTGCCCTTCGCTGAAGATCTTATTATTGTTCAGGTCCGTGCTCTCTATGACCTTAGAGTTCAATGAACGCGCAACAACGGGTTTAACAAAGAAGCGTCTATCGGATGCAGAGATATCACCCCCTAAGGTTGCCAACTTAAAGGCACTTGCGTCACTAAGGCTGTCTGTAGGTATATCAATCCGCCACAAGTTTCCGCCAGTATCAGGCGCATAGATACGATCAGCAAATCCGTCATAGTCGCTATCCATAACAGCGACTTCCGCTGGAATACTATCAGTGATACCCACAATCTGAGTGTTTTTCCCGCCAGACTCAGAAGACGTAAACTTCCATATCAGAGCGCCTGTTTTTGCATCAACAATAAAAACGCCCATTCCTACATTGTCATCTGTGCCAACGGTTTGCAGGTCTTTGTTAATGTCATAACCCGCGCCGAAAATTAGTACAGGCTTGCCGGCACCATGAGCACGAAGAAAAGCGATAGTTGGTTTAGACCAGCTTTGACCTAACTCCAGGAAGTCGCCGTCTCCGCCGGTAATTTGCCACATCTTTTTGGGGCTATCAGGAGAACTCAGATCCATCCCATAGTATGAATTTCCACCGCGGCGCATCCCCGTGAAAGCCCAGACATCTTCACCGGGATCTATTTGCCCATCGTAATCGGCATCGTTAGTGTAAATCGTGGCGGTACCGTCCATGCCATACACTTTTGTTGCGGTTTCCAGGTTATCTCTCAGCAGCGCATAGTTATCAAACAATTCTCTAGGTGCGAACGCCCAGCTTTCATCCACCTCATCATCGCTGACATCTTTGAACATGTGGAGAAAACCGTAGTTAGTACCAATAAGAACCCTCAAGTCCTGACTACCTTCATTTTCCCCACCGTAGTTAACAGCAACCGGGCGAGAGTGCAGCGGGTCTCCAAACTGGAACTCATGATAGTCTGAGTTAGGGACATCATCATCCACATCCAATCCAAGCATCCAGTTAACGTTGGCTGTAATAGTGGCATCATCGCCGCCCAGGGTAGCAAGCTCCTCAGCGGTGGCATTAGCCAGCACATTGGCAGGAGTCAACTCGATAAGCCCTCCGTCACCAAGATCTGTCAGAACTTTGCGATCAGTCTTCTTATAGAGCATTTCAATAACGCCACCTTTTGCGACATCAGGACCGTCCTTATCGCCCCCCCAGTAGGTGCTTACCCCTTCCGCTATGCCCCCTTTAGCATCCAGTGCAGCGCCATCATCGGCATCTATTACCTGGGAGCCCGACAGCTTCAGCTTTTTCAAATTACCCTGCCATCTCGTCGTCTTAGACGATTTGAAAATGGAGTAAAAAAGCACATCCAACACTTCTGTTCTGTCAAAACTACTGGTTGCAACTGCCGGCGAGGTCAGGCTGGCGTTGTTGGCGAGAATTTTCATTAGCGCGTCTTGCAGTGCGCTGGTTAGCTCTTGAGCATTACCCGCTTTGTAGTATTGACCTCCACCGTTTTGTGCGGCGGAAAGCAAAATTTTTGTAGACTTTGGAATATTTGGGTCGTCGGCATCGGTAAATACATCACCAAAACCCACGGTATAGATTTGTGCCGTTTGTTTGCCGTCGTCCGGGTTACCGTTAATGTCCTGAGTATGCATCCATCCGGTGAGCGCCGGCAAATAATTACCTTCAACTGCTGGATACCTTACCGCATCGTCACCTGAGATAGGCAGGTTCGCCACTGTAGTGTTTACATAACCGTCTCGGGTTGGTTCACCATCGGTCACCAATATCACATACAATTTGTCTGAGCACGGACCGTAGGGTGAGACGTAATTACCTCCAGACCAAATGGATGTATCGGAGTACGGCTGCTCTTTCAAATTATTGGGAACATCACTAAACACAACCGCTTCGCCAGCAAAATAGCGCTTCACCTCGTACATGGTTTCACACAAGGGTGTCCATGTCGTCGCGTTAAGGTCAGCGATCGTATCGGTAAGGGTTTCTCGCTGGGCGTTTGTCATGCCGTCAGGTATCCCCTTAACAATGCGCCCGCCCTGCGGCTGCGAATTATTCATATTGAAAACGGACAGGCCGAAATCAGCGGTCAACGTAGAGGAGATAACCTGATTAATCGACTCTTTGGCGATCTGCAGCTTGGACTGATTAACCTTCTGTATATCCTCGTTGTGATACCACTTAAGGTAATTGGCCATATAGAGAGTGACGGGCTCACCATTGCCGAGATGGGTTCCGTTAGCAGGCGTACTCTGGATAGTATCGCTGTAGTAGATTGGATTCTGCTTTTTGCCCTGCCCATCGATGGGATAACCCGAAGGGTAGCCAGCACCGCCGTTATTGGTTGGATCGCCTGCGGATATATCCTCAAGGCAATCGATGGGATTGTTTGTATCGGCGCCGCTGTTCTCTTTCATTTCCAGCCAGCTGCCACTTTGCCCGCTGAAACGGTATTCACGAATATAACCTGTAAAATAACCCTTCTCTCGCAACTTTATCTCTGCCTGGTGGCAGTTAAATGTATCGAAATTGAATCGGTTCTGTTCGTTGGGGCCATCCGGCACAGGCGGTGCCCCGCCATCTAATGAACCTTTTCGCCAGTAGATAAAGTCCTTTCTGAAATCATCTTCATCGAAGCTTAGCGAGTTGTCAGCCCCGGTGGCTTCATAGGTTTTTGTTGGGTCATACCCCTCTTTAACTTCAATGGTCCCTGCCATACTCCCCGAATTATCAAAGATAACCATGACTTTCGGGCTGTACCCAGTACGAGAACTAATCTCTCTGATAAACAGCTCAGTATCTTCAGCCACACTGGAAGGCGTGTGCAGGGCTGTCACCACCGCCAAGGCAGAACTGAGCAAAATACCTAGTTGCTTAAGTTTCATTGTCTGCGCTCCTAATTCTGATTTGGATCGGGGTAGTACTGGTAAATCAACACATCCATGCCACTATCTCGCGCAGTCTGTTGCGCATCAAATCGATGCTCGGCGAGTACCCTGCCATAACGACATTTAATAAGTCCGAGTTCACTGGGCTTGTGCCTGGGGCGGCAATCCTCGATCACCTGCCCGGAAGCATCAGCAACCACTCGAACAGTTGCATTAGTGTTGGTAAGTGAAGTCCCAATGGCGTGGTCTTGACCGTCCGGTAGGTTGGTGAGCTTTCTATTTTGATCAGTCAGTTGTCCTTCATAGGTTTGGACAACCACATTATCGACACCACCAGCAACGATTTGACGTGATTCGCTCTGATCGGAGGAAGCACCTGAAAGTTTTAGATCAAACTGACTATTGGAAACGAGTACAACGGCGGTTGTTGTGATTGCCACCAGCAACAACATTCCAACAATCAATACAGCCCCTCGCTGATTTCTAAGATTGCTTATCATAACGGGTTCCTTAGGGTTACTGTCGTTGACAGCAACATCCTTCTGTATTTGTCTGCTGATGGTATGGTGACGTTACGGCCACCCATCTGGTAAACAATTTCGCCATGCTGGTAACTAGCGTCGGGTTCCCGCGCACGTGCAAGCACAAAGATCCGAACCGCCACAATACGCTCACCAATCGCATCGGCGCTGTCCCACTGGTTAGCTGTTACATCGGGCGTATCCAAAAAGCCATTGGGGTGGCCATCACCATTGGTGTCGATACCAAATTGGAAATGAATATTTTCAATACCTGGCACCAAGCCACCACTGGCCAACTCCATGTTTGCATTACCATTTTCAATAATAAGTTGGCGCCGCTGCAAATAAGGGACGGTGGGATCGTCAGATGGTGACGAGGCAATATAGTAGACATGGTGTTGATATTCATAACGAGCACCATTCTGAACATCCGCTGCGGTTGGAGCCGCACCCGCTTGATAAAGCACTATTTGAGAAAAATTAGCCATACCATAAAACCGGCCGGCACTTTCATCACCCGCATCCAATGGATCGACAATAAAGCGCTTTATCTGGAGTACGTCAGTACCAGCATTGGGGGAATCACACTCAGCAGTCAAAAGCGGTGCGCCGTTTACAGAAAAACCTGCCCATATCGTTCTAAACTTGAGGCCATCACCAACAGGAAAGGTGCCGTTACGGCCGCCGGCTTGCTGACATTCAGTTGTGGGAACATTAACCCCAACATTAAGCTCAACGGTGGGAGACGGACTGTTTAAATTGATACCGGTAAAATCACCGAAGTATCCGGCCTGCGCAACGTCCTGCGACAGAATATTCAGGGCTAAACGCGCATTCTCTTGAAGCTCACCGACAGCGGTGGTTTGCGTTTCAAGCCGGCTTTGACTCGTGAAAAACGTGACAACCCCACCAAGTAAAACTAAGCCCAAGACCATGGTAACCATGAGCTCAACTAGCGAAAATCCTTTTTCTTTTATATGGCTATTCGTCATGGTATTACTCATAAACTGATAAAGGTTTCTACGGTCAACATACGACGGTGCTCGCCAGATGTTCCGCAATTTTTAGCAAAATCTGACTTGTTTGAACCTGCATCGGATAGTTTGGTTAGACCATGCCAGGCAACAACAACGGTGACGGTGCCATTAACTTGCTGAATACAGCCGGTCACATCGGTCAATCCAGAGATATTGCTACCACCTTCCTTGACGTCTGCACCATCGAGCATCTGCTCCCAAACATAGAGGTCATGGAGCGTAACTTCAGCGGAGTTACAAGAGGCAGCAAAACCAGAGCAATCCCTGGGGGCAGACTGAGTCCCACCACCAAAATTGCCATCATAACGGCTGGCCAAAGCTTGCGCCCTGTTGGTCCGCATACGCTCAATAATATCGTTGGCTAATACTGTTGCCATGGTGCGCTGCGAAGCTTCAAACACACCGCGTTTAGCAACTGATTGCAACATACCGACGCCAAGAATGCCGATAACCAAAACCAATATGGCAATCAAAAGCTCGAGCATGCTAAAGCCAGCTTGGCGGGTGGAACTACGAGAATGGTACTTCATACCTGACAATCACTACCTCGTTGCTAAACCGTGCAACGGATTACTGTATCCTTACAAGTCTAACCTAAAAGTGTCGACTTTCTTTACATTCCGTCACAAATATGGTGCAAATATGCGCATCTAATATTCAATTAAATGCTAAAAATATAACCATATCTAACTGACTGAATATAACCCTGAAACGAAAACGCCTCCAACTGCGGGAGGCGTTTGCGTGATCTAAATCCTAAATAGGATAAGCAGTTACTTAATGAGAAGCCACTTCAATACGAAGCTCTGGAGGGATAGAAAAGCTGATCGTTTCTTCACGGCCGGGGTTTTCTTCTACCGTTTCTCCACCCCAGCTTTGTAGCTTGTCGATAACTTGCTTGACCAGTACCTCAGGAGCAGATGCACCCGCAGTCACACCAACACACTCAATACCGTCCGTTAGCCATTCTTTCTGGATATTGTCCGCAGTATCGATGAGATAAGCAGGGGTGTTGTACTTTTCACCCAGCTCACGCAGTCGGTTTGAGTTTGAGCTGTTCTTGGCGCCAACAACCAACATTAACTGACATTTTGAAGCCAGATCTCTTACCGCATCCTGTCTATTTTGAGTGGCGTAACAGATATCATCTTTACGAGGCCCCTGAATATCAGGGAAACGTTCACGCAGGGCATCAATCACTTCAGCCGTGTCATCTACACTGAGCGTGGTCTGGGTGACGTAACAAAGATCCTTTTCATCCTTAACAGGCAAATTAGCCACATCCGCAGGAGACTCCACCAAGTGAATGGCGCCTTCCGGGTTGCTGTACTGACCCATTGTGCCTTCCACTTCCGGGTGCCCCGCGTGGCCGATCAATACGCACTCATGACCTTTACGACTGGCTCGGGTGACCTCCATATGAACCTTGGTTACCAATGGGCAGGTCGCATCAAACACTTTCAAGCCACGAGACTTTGCCTCGTTACGAACAGCCTGACTAACACCATGAGCACTGAAGATAACGATACTGTCGTCAGGGATTTCGGATAGTTCTTCCACAAACACTGCGCCGCGCTCCCTCAAACCATCAACAACGTAGCGGTTGTGAACAACTTCGTGACGCACATAAATGGGAGGCTGAAAGATATCCAGCGCACGCTCAACTATACTGATGGCACGATCAACACCAGCACAGAAACCGCGGGGATTAGCGAGTAGGATCTTCATTGATTCAACCTGCTTTGTTCACTTCGATAATTTCGACATCAAACGTTACTGTCTGACCTGCAAGTGGATGATTAAAATCCACCGTCACAGACTCTCCCTCTACAGCGCGGATAACCCCAGGGAGTTCACTGCCATTAGGTTGTGCGAAAGCAATAATCGCACCCTCTTCACAGGCAACATCGGCTGGGAAACGGCTACGTTCAACATGGTGAATTAAGTCTGGGTCAGGCACACCAAACGCATCTTCAGGCGGCAATTCGAACGATTTGTTATCGCCCTGCTCCAATCCAAGCAGACAACGTTCAAAGGCGGGCGTCAGAGAACCATCACCCATCACCAACTTGGCAGGCTTTTGTGCAACCTTAGTCGTTTCTGCTACAGAACCATCGGCAAGCTTAAGCGTAAAGTGCATCAGCACTTCAGAAGAGCTGGAGATTTGTGAGGCCATTAATTGCTCTCCTTTGTCTCTGGTGTTTTCTGCTCACCACGTAAAGCATCGAGAATCAGCAGCACGGCTCCGACACAGATAGCACTATCAGCAATATTAAATGCTGGCCAATGCCAATTACCTACATAGAAGTCGATAAAATCGATCACATAACCCAAATAGATACGATCGATCAGATTGCCAATCGCACCGCCGAGCACCAAGGAAAAACTAACCCCCTGTAACCAAACGTTGCGAGATATCCCTTTTAACCAGTAGATCAGCAAACCACTAATAGCTACTGCGATAAAAGCAAAGAACCAGCGTTGCCAACCGCCTGCATCACTTAGAAAGCTAAATGCCGCCCCTTTGTTGTGAACATAGGTCCACTGCAAATAGGGAATAAACTCAACGGTTTCGCGGTAATTAAATGTATTGGCCACGTACAGCTTAGTGATTTGATCAACCACTATGATAACTAGCGCCAGCCAAAGCCAGCGCAAACCAGTTTGATGCCAAGGCATATTAGGCGAACTCACGGACTTCCCCTTCACCATCCACGTTGGTGATACAGCGGCCACACAGGGTTGGGTGTTCAGCGTGACTGCCCACATCTTCACGGTGGTGCCAGCAACGCTCACACTTCTCACCTTCTGAGCGAGCAACAGAAACCTTCAGGTTCTCCAGCTCACCTGCAGCAGCGTCTTCTGGCGCATCGGCCAGAGGAGCCAAAGCGGCTTTTGAGGTCAAAAGTACAAAACGCAACTCGTCACCCAGTTTGGCGAGGTTAGTAGCAAGCGCATCGTCAACATACAGTGTGACTTCGGCTTGCAGTGAGCCACCAATTTTCTCTTCACGACGTGCCACTTCCAATGCCTTGTTAACGTCGTTACGGATAGCAATCAGCTGTTCCCAGAACGCGTTATCAATGCCATCAGTGCATTCCGGCATCTCGCTCAAGCCGTCAAACCAAGTTTGAGTAAAGACAAACTCCTCACGCTCACCTGGCAGCAACTGCCAGATCTCGTCAGCGGTGAAGCTCATGATAGGCGCCATCCAGCGCACCATGCCCTCAGCAATCAAATACAGAGCCGTCTGGCAAGAACGACGTGCTACACTGTCGGCCTTGGCTGTGTACTGGCGATCCTTAATAACATCCAGATACAGGCTGCCTAGTTCGATAGAACAGAAGTGCATCAACTTCTGCACAACCACATGGAACTGGTAGCTGTCATAGGCTTCCAAGATATCTTGCTGAAGCTCTGCGGCACGACCAACGATCCAGCGGTCCATGGCCACCATATCTTCTGCAGCGACCGAATCTTTTGCAGGATCAAAGCCATTCAAGTTAGACAGCAGGAAACGGGCAGTATTTCGGATGCGGCGATATGAATCGGCAGAGCGCATCAGGATCTCGTCAGAAACCGTCATTTCTGCCGAGTAGTTAGTTGAAGCCACCCACAGACGCAGGATATCTGCACCCAGTTTGTTTACCACTTTTTGTGGTGACATCACGTTGCCCAGAGATTTGGACATCTTGCGTCCCTGGCCATCAACGGTAAAGCCGTGAGTGAGCACTTGCTTATAGGGTGCGTGGCCTTTCATCGCTACTGAAGTCATCAGAGATGACTGGAACCAGCCACGGTGTTGGTCAGAGCCTTCAAGATACAGATCCGCAGGACCGCCCAAGTAGTCGCGATCATCGACCACACAAGAGTGAGTAACTCCGGAGTCAAACCATACATCCAAAGTATCCGTTACTTTACGATACTTAGCGGCCTCTTCTTCACCCAACAGCTCTGCTGGCTCAAGGTCAAACCAGGCTTGGATCCCGGCTTTCTCTACACGATCCGCAACCTCTGCCATCAGACGATTGGCTTCCGGGTGCAGTTCGTCGGTATCTTTGTCCACGAACAGGGCAATCGGCACGCCCCAGGTGCGCTGACGGGAGATACACCAATCTGGGCGACCATCCACCATGCCTTCGATACGGCTCTGGCCCCAGTCAGGCATCCATTCTGTCTTTTCGATTTCCGCCATGGCTGCATCACGCAGACCCGCTTTCTCCATGCTGATAAACCACTGTGGCGTAGCACGGAAAATAATGGGCGTTTTGTGGCGCCAGCAATGTGGGTAGCTGTGCTCATAGGCGTGGTGATGTAGCAATGCATTGTTTTCAGTCAGTACATCAACCACATCAGCATTGGCTTTGAATACGTGTTTGCCTGCAAATAGCTCAGTGTCCGGCAGGAATACACCATTACCACCAACAGGGTTCACTACAGGCAGGTCATATTGTTTGCCTACTACAAAGTCATCCTGACCATGGCCCGGCGCTGTGTGAACGCAACCAGTACCTGAATCGGTTGTGACATGATCACCCAGAATGACAGGAACCTGGCGGTCATAAAACGGGTGTTGCAGGCTGATTAACTCCAAATCGCTGCCTTTGGCATAACCCAAAGCGTGATGGTGCTTCACACCGTAACGATCGATTGCTGCTTCCATCAGTTCGTGCGCGAGGATCAGGCGCTCTTTACCTGAATCTGTTTCAATCTGAACTAAAACGTATTCGAGGTTCGGATGCAGGGCAACGGCTTGGTTTGCAGGCAAGGTCCAGGGTGTGGTTGTCCAGATCACTGCAGAGATAGGACCTTCACCAACATGACCATCAGGATGCTGAAACTTCTCTGCCACAGCGTCGGCGTCAACCGCGGCAAACTTCACATCGATAGCAGGTGATGTTTTGTCTTTATATTCGACTTCCGCTTCGGCCAGCGCAGAGCCACAGTCAGTACACCAATGAACAGGTTTAGAGCCCTGCTGCAGATGGCCATTTTCAACGATCTTACCTAAAGAGCGGATGATGTTGGCTTCAAAACCATAATCCATGGTCAGATACGGGTTACCCCACTCACCTAACACTCCCAAACGGATAAAGTCGTTACGCTGACCATCAACCTGCTTGCGCGCATACTCTCGACATTTCTCGCGAAACTCTGCAGCGCTCACCTTCACGCCCGGCTTGCCTACTTTCTTTTCAACTTGCAGCTCGATGGGCAGGCCGTGGCAGTCCCAGCCAGGAACGTAAGGCGCGTCAAAGCCAGAGAGTGTCTTTGACTTAACGATAATGTCTTTCAGGATCTTATTGACTGAGTGGCCGATATGGATGTCACCGTTGGCATACGGAGGGCCATCGTGAAGAATGAACTTCTCACAACCTGCGCGTGCTTCGCGAATCGCCTGGTACAACCCTTTTTTGTTCCAGGCTTCCAACATCTTCGGCTCACGTTGAGCGAGATTCCCGCGCATGGGGAATGCCGTTTCCGGCAGGTTCAGTGTCGCTTTATAGTCAGTCATGTACTTACGTTCCGAGCCTCTTCATTTGAGGCATTTATATGCACAGATTTAAATCAATTAGCAGGCACGGCGCCAAAAAAGCGGCGAGCCTGCGTTGTATCTTTCTCTATTTGAGCCGTTAGCGCTGCAAACGATTCAAACTTTTGTTCATCACGCAGCTTGTCTAAAAGCTGAACTTCTATACGTTTACCGTATAGATCACCCTGGTAGTCAAACAGGTGGACTTCCAGCCTCGGCTCACGTCCGTTCATGGTTGGACGATCGCCCAGGTTCGCTACGCCCTGATATACGGTGTCGTCTTCGAACAGGTGAACCTTAACGGCAAACACGCCAGACAAGGCTACTTTATGCCTTTTCAGCGCCAGGTTGGCAGTAGGAAAACCAAGCTGGCGACCTTTTTTGTCACCATGGAATACCCGACCACTGATGCTATAAGGTCGCCCTAGCATCTCTTCAGCCAGGGTTAAATCGCCACAGGCCAATGCCTGGCGAATCAAAGTACTACTGATCCGTTGCTGCTGACGACAAAAACTCTTAGTGCTTTCAACACTGAAGCCGTGTTTTGCCCCCGCCTGTCGGAGCATTTCAAAATCCCCAAGCCGTTTAGCACCAAAGCGGAAGTCGTCGCCAACAACTAAGTGACGCACACCGAGCTTACTCACAATTAACTCTTCAACAAATTGCTCTGCGCTCAGACTCGCCAACTTACGATTGAACGAAGCACACAGCACTCTGTCGACACTAAGTTCAGCCAACTTGGCGACCTTTTCCGTCAGCGTGCACAAGCGTGGAGGAGCAATATCGGGCTGGAACAGCTCTTGTGGCTGTGGCTCAAAGGTCATCACGGTGACAGGCAAACCCAACGTTTCGCCCTTGGCTCGCAATGAGCCAATGACCGCCTGATGCCCTAAATGCACGCCGTCAAAATTACCAATCGTCAACACGCAGCCGTGATGTTGCGGCAAGAGATTATGTACGCCGCGAATCAGCTCCATTGCTGCTCCAACTTTGCTTCAAACCAAACCGCGGGATTATATACCACTCTAGCCACAGGATCAGCTCCCGCGCGAAACCAGATCTCTCGGCCTGATCCCTAACAGTAATAAGGCGCTCAAATAGGTCACGCCACCCGCCAGGATTAGTCCTGCGAGAACTGTCACCCGCATAGAAAATTCATAGGCTATCCACTGGGCTTCCTGAGGTTTCAATAGTCCGATAACAGCGGCCATCACGACAGCAGCGCCAAGCATCCGTACCAGTACTGAAATGCTCTCCTTTGAAATCCGAAAAACCCCTTGTTTCGACAACCCTCTGTAAAGCAGCGCGGCGTTAAGCGTGGCCGACAAGCTGGTCGCGATGGCAAGTCCGACATAACCAAAAGGGATGGCAAACACCAGGTTAAAAAACATATTGCTAATCATGGCGACAATGCCGAATCTCACCGGAGTCTTTGTGTCCTGCCTAGCGTAATAACCCGGCGCCAAGACTTTCACCAACATAAAGCTGACCAAACCACTGCCATACGCAACAAGGCTATAACTAGCCATACGGCTGTCAGATACATCAAACGCACCGTGCATAAACAGCACCATCAGCATAGGTTGCGCCAATACCACCAATCCCAACGCGGCAGGAAAGCCAAGGCAACAGACTGCGCGAACGCCCCAGTCAACGGTCGCGGCAAATGCTTCCTTACCATCAGAAACGTGCTTGGCAGACAGATGCGGCAATATCACGGTCGCAATGGCTATACCAAAAAGACCGAGGGGAAACTCCAGCAGGCGGTCTGAGTAATAGAGCCAGCTGATAGAGCCGGTCATCAGGAATGAAGCGATCAAAGTATCAAACAGCAAGTTAATCTGGCTAACCGACACACCAAACAGCGCCGGGATCATCAAGGTGCGAATTTTCACAACCCCAGGTGTATTCCACCCCCATGATGGCTTGACCAGCATTTTGGCTCGCCAAAGAAATGGCAGTTGGAAGGCAAATTGGATCATGCCACCAAAAAACACGCCCCATGCTAGCCCCATCTCCGGCTGGTCAAGCTGAGGAGATACCCATAATGCAAAACCAATAATGGCAATATTAAGGAATACGGGGGTAAACGCAGCGACGGCAAAACGCCCCAGGCTATTGAGAATGGCGCCGGAAAGCGCGGTAAACGTAATAAACCACAAATAAGGAAAGGTGATTTGCAGTAACAGGGAAGCCCGCTCGAACTTTTCTCCGTTCGGGCCATCGTTCCACCAATCGATAAACCAGCCGGTACCGAAAATAGCCGTGACGACCGGCGCACCCACGACCCCCAAAAATGTAACGATAGTAACGAGCACGCCTAGGGTTCCAGAAACCTTCGCGACCAAAGCGCGCACATCGGATAGCTCGCCAGTTTCTTTCGTCTCGGTAAATACGGGAACAAATGCCTGGGCAAAGGCGCCTTCAGCAAAGAGTCTACGAAGAAAGTTGGGAATCTTATTGGCAAAGAAAAATACGTCGGCTTCGGCTTTGGCTCCCAGCAGGTTAGCTATCACCACATCCCTGACCAACCCAAGCACCCTGCTGATAAGGGTCATGGCACTGACAATAGCGCCAGAGCGCACCAAATGTTTACCCACGAACACTCCCTGAACGTACTGAGAAGTTGCGCTACCCAGTAGAGAAATTTGCTGATAGAATTCCGCGCCATCTTAGCGCTGCTTGGCAAAGGAAACCAAATTGTTTTCCGGTGTCAAAAGTGTTGATTGACTTTTGGCCGAAAAAGGAATACCCTCCTCGGCCTTTTGATAAACCCTCTGAAACAAGTTTTAGGAGTCAACTTTGGCTAACATCAAGTCAGCTAAGAAGCGCGCAGTGCAGTCGGAGAAGAACCGTAAGCACAATGCTAGCCGTCGTTCAATGATGCGCACCTACCTGAAGAAGGTAATTGCAGCAATTGAAGCCGGTGACAAAGCAGCCGCTCAAGAAGCTTTCACAAGCGCCCAGCCAGTTCTGGACCGCGCTGCAGCTAAAGGCCTGATCCACAAGAACAAAGCAGCCCGTCACAAGGCTCGCCTGAGTTCTCAGATCGCAGCCCTGTAAGCTCAAAGAATTCGAATTAAAAAAACCGGCGTCAGCCGGTTTTTTTATGCCCGAAAAACAGTGCGGACTATGATGTACACAAAAACTCCCACTGCAGTCAGCAGAGAGAGTTTTATTGTTGCAGATCCAGCAACAAGAGTAACGCCGATGCTCGGCAAACTATCCGGGCCATGTTACTCCTGCTTCTAACTTACTGTTAGATTTCAGGCAAAAGAAAAGCGGCTTACGCCGCTTCTGCTTCCGGTGCTATTTCACAATACATATTGTGTAGCAAAGAAATCATCTGACTAACCTCTACACTGGCCAAGGAATAAAATACCGTCTGAGCTTCCTTGCGTGTTTTTACCAACCCATCGCGCCGCAGCCAAGCCAGGTGTTGTGACAACGCCGATTGACTTAAGTCCACCAGCTTAGCCAGTTCACCTACTGACAACTCTCCATCATGCAGATGACACAAGATGTAAAGGCGTCGTTCGTTTGCCATAGCCTTCAGCAGCTTTACCGCGGGTGCCGAATTGGTTCGTATTTGATCCAGGTTCATTTCCCTTCCCAGTACCTTGATTGCCGAAAAAGTGACACTATCTTACCAAGGTATCGTCAAAAAAACAGAAAAAAGCGTCAGTTTTTTGTCACTCAGATCACGTTAGCATCAACTAATCACCAAATTAGGGCTAATAAGAGGGTTGGTCATTTAATCGTCATTCGATTGTCACCGCTTTTTCATATGCCATTTCTATCTTTTCGGCAGCTTCTAAGGTCTGTTTACACGAGAGATAAAGGAAACGGAACATGGCAGCAAGCGCCGTTGTACACCAATACAGAGCTATCTGGCTTTCAGATATCCACCTCGGCAGTCGTGACTGCCAAGCAACCTACCTACTCTCATTTCTACGCAGTATCAAAACCGAACATCTATTTCTGGTCGGTGATGTCATTGATTTCTGGGCATTAAAAAAACGCAGCTACTGGCCTGAATCTCATCAGGCTGTTCTGCATCAGCTGACAACGATGGCAAAACAAGGTACCAGAATTATCTATGTACCCGGCAACCACGACGAAGACCTTCGTGCATTTGACCAGCTACCACTGTTCGGTTTGGAGCTACACCACCAATTCGAGTACACCACACATCAAGGCAAAAAGTTGTTGATGCTGCACGGCGATAAGTTTGACGCCGCAGTGAAATGTGGCCCTCTCACAACTTGGTTTGGCGACCGTGCTTACGATTTTGTCCTGTGGCTGAATCGCTGGAGCAATCGCTGGCGCCGTCAGTTAGGCATGAACTACTTTTCTTTGGCAACCTACCTCAAACAGAAAAGTAAAAAAGCGAATGCCGCAGTAGAGCGTTTCGAGCAGGCAGCCATCCACGAAGCCAAACGTTATGGCTTTGATGGCATTGTGTGCGGTCACATCCATGTACCTAACCTGCGCGAGCAAGATGGCATCCTTTATATGAATGATGGCGATTGGGTTGAAAGCTGCACCGCATTAGTAGAGCAACGAAATGGCGACATCGAGCTTATTCATTGGAGTGAGCAGCGCCAGCAGATTGCAGAGATTGTACTTGAAGGCAAAGCCGCTTAGCTGCTGGAGATAGGGCAGGAAAAACGGTCAGCTGAAACATTACTGCAAAAAAAACGCATCATTTCCGTCATCAGGGACAGGTAGTTTTGTGACCAGTTGCTGATGATGGTCCTGATGTTATGTTGTCTGTAGAAAAGCTGATAAACCAATATTACCCGCAGTTGCACGAGAAGCCCTGGTTGCATAAAACCGTTCGTGCGACCCTGAGAAAACTCCTCAATGAAAAAGAGTTCGTTAAATTTTCCGAGGAGTATCCCCATCTACGCGGTATTGCGCTTATTGAGCAGATCTTTGAGCACTTCGACTTCACCTACGCAGTCAAAGAAAATGAACGCGAACGCATTCCTTCATCGGGGCGGGTCGTCATCATTGCCAACCACCCTATCGGCTCCCTGGATGGCTTGGCGCTTCTTCATTTAGTCAGCACCATACGCCAGGATGTAAAAGCGGTTGCCAATGAACTGCTTTATAGCCTGGAACCGCTGAGAGACCTCTTTCTACCAGTCAATGCCATGGGGGGAGGAAGTAAGCAGTCTCAGCTGAAGGCTATTAATGATTACCTGGACCAGGATGGCGCTGTGATCATCTTCCCCGCCGGCGAGGTGTCTCGCTTGCGCCCTCAGGGGGTTCGCGATACTAAATGGCGCGGGGGGTTCCTTCGGATTGCTTCACAAAGCCGTTCACCGATTGTGCCCGTCAATATTAAAGGCCGTAACTCAGCGCTGTTTTACAGTACCTCCATGCTATACAAGCCGCTTTCTACGCTGCTGCTGGCGCAAGAGATGTTCAAACAGCAAAGTGGCTCACTGTCACTGCGCATTGGCGACCCAATCCCTCACGACTCTTATCGCGGCGATCAGCTCACCAATAAAGGCAAGGTTAAGCTATTTAAACGCCACCTCTATCGTATCGGCACAGGCAAATCACCACTGTTTCGAACCGAAAAAGGGATCAGTCATCCAGAAAACCGGAGTTATCTTCAACAAGCATTAAAAGAGTGTGAGTTGTTGGGTGAAACGCCGGACGGCAAGCAGATACTTTTGTATAAAGACGGCGTTAATTCCATCATCATGCGTGAGATCGGTCGGCTGCGTGAAGTCGCGTTCCGTGCGGTAGGTGAAGGCTCCGGTAAGAAACGCGATCTGGATAAATACGATAACTATTATGAGCAACTGATCCTCTGGGACCCCAGTGATCTTGAAATTGCTGGCGCGTACCGGCTTGCACCCACTAAAAAGATCGTTGAAGAGCGCGGCGTCAGGGGCCTCTACACAGCCTCCCTATTTCAATTTGAGCAAGAGATGAAGCCCTATCTGGATGCTGGTTTAGAGCTGGGACGTAGCTTTGTTCAGCCAAGGTACTGGGGAAAACGCTCACTTGATTACCTTTGGCACGGTATTGGCGCTTACATCAGCCGCTACCCTGAGTGCCGCTATCTATTCGGGCCTGTCTCCATCAGTAAAGATATGCCGGAAGCAGCCAGAGACCTGATGATACGCTTCTACCTACAGTATTTCGGCAGTGAGTCGGAGATAGCCCGATCTAACCGCCCATACCGGTTGGCAGATAACAGCCAATTGACTGAAGCGTTTCAAGGCGACAACTATGCTGAAGACTTCCTGGTATTAAAAAACATGCTGGCCAATATGGGCTGCAGTGTTCCCACCTTGTATAAACAGTACAGCGAAGTGTGTGAGCCGGGCGGCGTGAAGTTTCTTGATTTCGGCATCGATCCCGACTTCGGTGCCTGTATAGACGGCCTGGTATTGGTGGATATCACCATGTTGAAAGAGAAAAAGCGCCAGCGTTATATGCCAACACCTAACACCGAACTCGCCCTAGTATAAATAGAAATAGCCTCATCGACAGATGAGGCTTTTTCCTCAGAACAACACTCTGCTAATTGTCAGTCGACAACTTTAAACGTGGCCTCATCGGGAAGCAGGTCTTGAACTTCTCTCAAGCGATCAATGGTATTTGCAGAGATCCGGATCCCCTGGTTAAGCAACACCTTGTCTTCCCGGGTTTTGACGGCAGCCGCCAGCACCATTCCCTCTTCCAGGTCAGCTAACTGCACATTTCGGGCACCTTGCTGCTCAGGCACGACATCGCCAGACTCGACTACATCGGTCGGGATCACTTCGTAACCAATACGTGGACGGGCACTGAAGTTAGTGTTAAATGCATCTGAAATCTTGGTGGTTAGTTGCTCTGGCTTCGCGGGTTTCGCCACGATACCGTTGGCATCCAACGCAATGGCGGTACCCAGAACACTGGCTTCTGTGTGGCTGGTGATCACCAATACGGGTGTGTTGGTGGACAAGCCTGTCTGCCCGCAACGAATACGCTTGAGCAGTTCCAGTCCATTCATGCCATCCATTTCGATATCAACCAGTAATAGATCGACATCCCCACCTTCAACCACCGAAAGGGCAAGCTCGGCACTTTGTGCGGTATCGACGTTGGCTAATCCTAGCTGGTTCAGCACGCCCGCCATCATATGGAGAATGATCGGCTGGTCATCAACCACCAGAACCTTCAGTTCACTCAACTCTTTGCTAAAGCCCATATCAGCCCTTTATGTAAGTCGTTAAATAGCGAAGTCGTTAGATAGCAACTGGCGCTTTAATGTGTGGATGGCTTTCATAGCCCTGGATCTCAAAATCTTCAAACTTGTAGTCGAAGATTGAGGCTGGCTTACGCTTAATCACCAGTTTAGGCAAAGGCAGCGGCTCACGCGTAACCTGCAACTTAGATTGCTCAATGTGATTGCTGTAAAGGTGAGTATCACCACCGGTCCACACAAAATCACCCACTTCCAGATCACACTGCTGGGCCACCATATGCGTGAGCAACGCATAGCTCGCGATATTAAACGGCAAACCTAAAAATACGTCACAGCTACGCTGGTATAACTGACAAGACAATTTGCCGTCCGCAACGTAAAACTGGAAAAACGCGTGGCAAGGCGCCAACGCCATCTTATCCAACTCACCCACATTCCAGGCCGACACGATAATACGACGAGAATCAGGATCGTTTTTAATCTGTTCAATCACCTTGCTGATCTGATCGATTTGCTCGCCAGAAGGTGAAGGCCAGCTGCGCCACTGAGCGCCATATACGGGACCCAGGTCTCCATTTTCATCAGCCCATTCATCCCAAATCGATACTCCATTTTCTTTCAGGTATTTGGTATTGGTATCGCCATTCAAGAACCACAGCAGTTCGTGAATGATTGAGCGGAGATGGAGCTTTTTAGTGGTAACCAGCGGAAAACCTTCAGACAGGTCAAAGCGCATCTGATGCCCAAATATAGAGTAGGTACCAGTGCCGGTACGATCGTCTTTACGGGTACCCTGCTCCAGCAGGAGTTGCATCAAGTCTAAATACTGTTTCATAAATCCTTCGTTACGCTTTGGCCGCTGCAGGTGCAGGGCGGAACATCAAATACGCGCCGTATATTATCATGGGAAGCGATAGCAATTGACCCATAGTAATCACATTCATGAGCACACCCAGGTGAGCGTCCGGTTCACGTACATACTCGACAATAAATCTAAAGCAGCCATAGGCCAGTAGGAACAACCCTGCGACTGCGCCTGGACGGCGGGTTTTAGAAGAAAACCACCACAGTAAGCTAAACAACACAATCCCCTCCAGTGCAAACTGGTATAGCTGAGAGGGGTGACGCGGCACGCCACCTGCGGCGGGATCTGGGAAGATAATGGCCCAAGGCACATCGGTCTGCCGGCCCCATAATTCGCTGTTAATAAAGTTGCCCAAACGCCCCAACCCCAAGCCAAGAGGAATCATAGGAGCGACAAAGTCAGCAACTTGCCAGAAGGTTTTCTTCTCTTTTCTGGCATGCCAGAACATGGCAGCAATGACACCCAATAATCCGCCGTGGAAGGACATGCCACCTTCCCAAATCTTAAACAGATACAGCGGATTCTGAATAAAGAGATCAAAGTGATAAAACAACACATAGCCGATACGACCACCCAAAATGACCCCAAGGAAACCGTAGAAGAGCAGATCACCGACCTGTTCTTTAGTGAAAATGGAATCAGGTTTACTGGCGCGGTAATTTGCCAGCATCATTGCAGCAAGAAAGGCCAACAGATACATCATGCCGTACCAGCGCACTGAGAGTGGGCCTATGCTAAAAATGACTGGGTCTATCTTCGTAAATACAAGGTATTGATCGGCCATCGAGGGGTCCAAGTGTTAAAACAAAATCAGTTTAAGCGCGACGAGTAGTAGAAGAACCGCCACGATCCTTTTCAATCTTTGGGTTGGCCAGCGACTTGCCAGCTTGGCGCCTATTGGCGCACTAAACAGCGCAGTTACCACGACACCAACAACTAAGGGTAAATAGACGTAACCAAGACTCCAATCTGGCAGCCCTGTAACCCGCCAACCACTTAGCACATAACCCAATGCGCCAGCAGCGGCGACGATGATACCACAGCAAGATGACGCGCCAATTGCGCGAGTCATCTGTTGTCCTCGCTCACTTAAGTAAGGCACCAACAAGGTGCCGCCAGCTATGCCCAACAATGCGGAGAAAGCGCCAATAGCCGTAGTCGCAGATAAGGTAGACCAGGGCGTCATCACTTTAGTTTCATTGACTTGCATCTGTTTACGCTGCCGCCACATCCTCATACTCATCACGGCGGCAAAACAGGCAAACCCCGCTTCAAGTAACCATACGGGAATGTGATGAGCCAAGTATCCGGCGATCAGAGAGCCTGTCGCCAAGCCTGCGAGCAGCATGGGGATAATCGACCAGGGGACGTTTCCCAATCGATGGTGCGCCAGACAAGAAGCACAAGAAGTGACAATAATCGCGGCAAGCGAACTACCCAGCGCCATCGGCATCAACATCTCTGGTGGCACACCCACAAACACCAACAGAATGTAAAATACCGGCACCAGTATCAGTCCACCACCAATGCCCAACAGGCCGGAGATTAAACCAACAACGACACCGACAGGCATTGCGCAAAGCAGCACCAGTAAAAGGGAGGACATAAGATTACTTGCCTGCGCGAACCAAGCCACCTAAACCAAGACGATCCAGGTGTTGCGCCATGACACGACGCACATCGGTAGGACATTCCAGCGCCATCACTTCATTGAGTATTGATGTGGCTTCATCAAGGCGACACTTACGTATCACCCACTTAATTTTAGGAATGTTATGGATGTTCATACTTAACTGACGATACCCCATAGCCATCAGCAACAGCGCACCGGCAGGCTCTCCGGCCAACTCACCACACACACTGACAGGAATACCACACTGGTGCGCCTGGTCGAAAATGTGTCGTAAGGCTTGCAGCACCGCAGGATGATAAGAGTCGTAAAGCTCTGCAACGCGAGAATTGTTGCGATCCACGGCCAGCAGATACTGGGTCAGGTCATTTGAACCCACAGAGATAAAGTCGATACGACTGGCTAATGCTGGCAGCTGGTAAATGATCCCGGGCACCTCAATCATCACACCAACTCTTGGTCTGGCAAGATGCGCTTTCGAACCCTGTGCGGCGATCTCTTCACTGACTTCCCGGTAGGCCTGTCGTGTTAACCGTAATGCTTCATCAACTTCATTGATGCTGGTGATCATAGGGAACATGATGTTCAGGCTTTCCATGCCCAGGTTTGCTCGCAGCATGGCACGCACCTGAACCAGAAAAATCTCCGGGTGATCCAAGGTCATGCGGATCCCACGCCACCCCAGGAAAGGGTTGTCTTCATTAATTGGGAAGTACGGCAGTGATTTGTCACCACCCACATCCAAAGTGCGCATGGTCACCGGGCGCCCGCAATAACTTTCCAAAACCTTTCGATAGATATGGTACTGGGTTTCCTCTGAAGGAAAGCGATCTTCCATCATAAAGGGGATTTCAGTGCGGTACAGGCCAACACCATCAGCCCCCGAACTATGGCCTATATCGGTATCAGCACTCAGGCCTGCATTCAGATGAATGCGTACCTCAAAACCATCTGGCGTGGTGGCACTCAGGTCCGCTTCTTTGGTGTAGATACTGCGAAGCTCAACCTCTTCGGCGATCAGTCGCTGGTACTCGTTCTTAATGGCGTCATTGGGCGAGACATATAGATCCCCGCTATAACCATCAATAATCAGCTCAAGATCATCCAGCTGACTGACCGGCACCTCTTCAATACCCAGCAACGCAGGAATACCCATGGCCCTGGCCAGGATGGCCGCATGGGAGTTATTGGAACCACGCATCGAGAGCAGGCCCACCAGCTTGCGCCTTGGGATCTCAGCCAACATGGACGCCGTCACCTCTTCAGCAACCAGGATCACCTGATCGCCCATGGTACGCTGCTCATGTTTGTTGGGATTCAGCTGTGCCAATAACCTCTGTCCAAGATCCCGGACATCGCTGGCTCGCTCGCGTATGTATGGGTCGGACATCGCCTCGAACTGATCGATAAAACCAACCAGTACTTTCTTTACTGCCGATTGCGCGGTCAGACCGGTTTCAATTTCGGCCTCGATAGCATCCGCGATCGAAACGTCTTGCAGCATATGCTGATACATATCGAAGATCGCTGCGACTTCGGGACTGACTTGATCCGTCATCCGGTTAGCCAACGAACGCAATTCCTGCCGGGTAGACGCTAACGCATGGATAAAGCGCTTCAATTCAGCATCTTTATCCTGACTCTTAGTAATAGGTACCGCTTCAAGTTTGTAGCTTGGCTCCGCCACAAACGCTCTTCCAACAACAACGCCGGGAGAGCCGGGAACACCACGCAGACTTTTCACCCAACTGCGTTTTCTACCACTGGCGCGGTCTAGGACGCCGCGCGCTTCTGCATGGGCAATAACGGTCGCCAACTGAGCTGCCAGGGTAACAAAGAATGATTCTTCACTGGCGCTAAACTGTCTGGCATCCGCCTGCTGCACAACCAAAACACCCAACACCTTTCGCTGATGAATGATTGGCGTGCCCAGAAAAGCACACAGGGTTTCTTCTTTTACTTCGGGAAAGTATTTAAATCTGGGGTGCTGTTTTGCATCCGCAACATTGATCGGTTCCTCACGCTGACCAACCAGACCAACCAGCCCCTCAGAAAAACCAATAGACACCTGGCCAACCGCAGATCGATCAAGACCGTCGGTTGCCATTAAAAGAAATTGTTGTTGTTCGTAGTCGGCGAGATAGGCGGAGCAACAGTCCGCCTCCATGGCGAGTTTGGTTTCCGCCACCAGCAGGTCCAACGCTTGCTCAAGGTCGGAGGTCTGATTGACCTGCTGCACGATACGTCGCAGGGTCGTCAACATCTCCATCGCCATAAGCTAAGCCTCTCCCTTACCTTCTACGCTTTCTTGAGCGGTGTTTTTGCGACGGCTGGGCAGCCACAGCAAACTCCTTCATGGCACGACGATAGACTTCGCGCTTAAAGGAGACCACTTGACGGACCGGATACCAAAAGCTGACCCAACGCCAATCATCAAACTCTGGATGATTACTGGCTTTAAGGTTAACGGCATCCTCTTTAGATTCCAGTCGCAAAAGAAACCACTTCTGCTTCTGGCCAATACATACCGGGGACGAGTCTCGTCTCACCAACCGCTTGGGTAATTTGTAGCGCAACCAATGTTTGGTTGTTGCAATAATTTTGACGTCTTTAGGCTTTAAACCGACCTCTTCATAGAGTTCTCGGTACATTGCCTGCTCTGCCGATTCACCTTCGTTAATCCCACCCTGGGGAAACTGCCATGAATGTTGACCAAAGCGGCGGGCCCAAAATACTTGACCCAATCGGTTGCAGATGACGATACCGACATTCGCTCGGTAGCCCTCTGAATCGATCACAGTTCGCTGTATCCAGCTAAAAAATTACATGTTTCGATTGTTCCACAATAGCGAATTGGCGGCAATCACCCATTTCTGTAACACGACTCAGCTCTCAGTGGATAAAAATAAAACAAGGCAAAAAATACTCACAGCCCACTACGCCACCGACACTAACAATTCACATTTTCTGTGTGTAATCCTGTGATCTAACCTGTGGATAAACACTATCGTAGAATAACTACATCAATAAGAAGATTTAGAATAAAATCGAGACATGCAATTAATTATCTTTTATATCATATGGTTAACCCATCACTTTTCGATCTTAGATACGATCGTACACCTAACAAAAAGATCGTAAATAAACATGCTGAATGTGAATTATCAAAGCTGAACAGTTTTCAATCAGTGCAGCTTTATCCACAATATGAATGAACAAGATCTAATCAAAGATGCAGAAAAGCTAACCTATGACACACTCAGTCGATGATAACTGCCTGCAAACACACTTTTTTCAACAGTTATCCAAGTTTTCTGTGGATAAGATTGTGCGCAACCCAGCTGAACTCTTGGTGTAACCTTCATAACTCCTTTCTCCCGCATTGCTAAAACGCTCTCTAGGCCTTATTTTTCAGTAAGTTAATCAGTTCTAGCCTCCTCTCAATTCTTACCCGGACAAGAATTAGTCAACACTCTGTGTTATCTTTCCGCTGTCTATTTTCGTGTTTATATCCACAAACTCTATGCGCCCCACCCCGCCCACAAATCTCAAACAGCTTGCTCAACGCGCCAACGATTTAGCAGGCTGGACATTAGCTGACATCGCCTCTGACTATGGCATCCAGATGCCCGAGAACCTTAAACGGGAAAAAGGCTGGGTTGGTCAATTACTGGAATATGCGCTGGGGGCTGACGCTCAGTCTCGTCCAGAACCTGATTTCACCCAACTCGGGGTGGAGATGAAGACGATACCGATCGATCAATCCGGGGCACCATTGGAAACGACTTACATCTGCGTGGCACCGAGAACCGGCCAGGCAGGCGTCGATTGGCATCGATCATTGGTATATAAAAAACTGGCCCATGTACTGTGGGTACCTATCGAAGGCGAGCGAAAGATTCCTCTGGCAGAGCGCCGCGTGGGCACACCATTACTTTGGCAACCCAGCCAAGAAGAGGAAGCAATGCTGCGTGCCGACTGGGAAGAATTGATGGAGTTACTGACCTTTGGTCAGCCGATCACAGCACGCCACGGCGAGTACCTGCAATTACGCCCTAAGGCCGCAGATGGCAGCGTTAAAACCAAAGCCTTTGATATCAATGGAAAACCGATACAAGCTCAGCCCAAAGGTTTCTACCTGAAAAAAAGCTTTACTCAGCTAATATTAAATCGCGCATTTATCACTGGCCCGATTTGAGTTTTGGCACGAATGATGAATAATTACGCAATAGTGTCGCAAAGTTGACCAGTGTAAAGAAAAATTAATCTATCTTATTTAGACTTGCGCTGTTTAATTTTCGCCAGGATACGGATCCTAAGTTAGCTAAATGGAGGGGGCATCATTATGTCCGTAAAGAAGCAGTTCCTGAAATCAAAACCTGTCTGCAAAGTTACCTTTGAAGTCAGTAAAGAGGCCGCCCAAGGTGCAAAGGAAGTTTACCTTTTGTGCGAACACAACGGTTGGCAACGTGAACCACTTAAGGCATTGAAAGCCGGTCACTTTAAGGCCACTGTCAACTTGCCTACTGACGACAAAGCAGACTTCGAATACCGCTTCTGCCTGGTGAAAGAAGATGGTTCAGAAGTGTACGACAACGACTGGGAAGCAGAGAGCTACCGTCCAAGCCCTATGGGTGGCGACAACTCAGTTGTTAGCGTTGCTGAGTAATCTTTAAGGCTACTATCGTAACCTTCTGAAAACCCGCCATTTGGCGGGTTTTTTTGTATCAACACCAAACCTCGATTGCATCTTTCTGGTGCAGCACTGCCGCTTATTGCACACTTCTTCGCTGCATCATCGCCTCCTGTGCCGACGGCTCAGGCATAAAAGCGGCATCCACCAAGTCGTCGATCGTCAACATAAACGAAGGCATAAATACCTCCATGAAGTAACCCACTTCTGGCAGCTTGACGGTGAAGTCCTCAATCACCTTATCCAGCTTTTCTTTAGTGCCGCGGAACTCAGTATTGTTTGCTCTGAGCTCAGCCAATGCCTTTGCATAAGCCGACAAAATATCTGCCGCTTTAACAAACAACGCTTCTTCCGACTCCTGCCCATGCTGCTGTATCAACGGGCGATAGGTATCCACCATAGATTCGGGCACCGTGTTGAGCATCATGTCACAGGCGATGTGTTCCATCTCTCTGCACAAGTTCAGCATTCTTGCATCACTGTATTTAATCAGACTATTCACATCCTCTGTCAGTACCTCCGGGCCATCGTGAAACAATGCCAGAGTCGTCAATTTATGTTCATCGACCGGTGGGCGGTCTGTAAATTGGGTGTTTCGAATGACCCCCAGGCAGTGGGCAAACATGGCAACTTGAAGGCTGTGCTCAGCAACGTTCTCTGAGCGCGTGGGATTGGACTTACTCCAGCGCTGGATGTTCTGCATCCGGGACATAAGCGCGAAAAAAACATTACGCATCGGCGACTTCCCCTATAAATCAATAAGTGACGGCATTTTGGTTGTCAGTGTTGTCTCCTTGTGTGACGAAATGATGTGTTAAAGCCAACATTTAAAGCTTCTAGAATCTAGAGAACACCTGCTTGTCACGGTAATGACCATCACTCCAGCAAACAGGCAACCCTTCACCAGAGGGGAAGCGCAGTTGCGACTTTGAAAGCACCTCTGGCTCTAACAGATCTTCGCCATGTTGATACTGCACTAACACCTGGTCAATAAATGGGTTTGTCAGGGCACTCATATCCACCACATCGACAAGATCGCCTGACTGGGTTTCACGTAATAACATGATCAATCCCTCCTCTAGGACATTTTAAGCCTAGAACAGTGCTCTCTATTGCTCCACTTGAGGGGCATGAAGGTTCATACATGTCGACCTTCATTCGAGATCCTTCTAAGCTAAAGAACAATCGATCACAGTAACTGAAGCGCTAACTACTTAATGCCCAGCCAGTTTTCCAGAAAGTTTTCCCGTCCTTCCGCAATCACCACATTGATGGAAGATCTGAATCAAGGCGTACGCGATCCTAATAGCCTGATGTTAGGTGGTGGTAATCCGGCCCAAATTCCCGAGGTTAAATCCAGGCTGCAAAACTACCTTGAATCCGCGGTCGCAGATGGCGCTTTACTGGAAGCAGTCAGTAACTACGACGGACCACTGGGGAGCGACAGCTTTAGAGATGCATTAGCGGGGCTTCTCAGTGACTACTTCGGGACCGGAGTCACTCCGCAACATATTGCTCTGACCAATGGCTCTCAGAGCGCTTTTTTTGCGCTTGCGAATCTGTTTGCAGGTAGGAGAGCAGATGGCAGCCTGAAGAAGATCCTGCTTCCCATGTCTCCCGAATACATTGGTTATTCAGACCTGGGGGTCAATGACGATCTATTCATCAGTCACCCGGCAAAAATCACCCTACTGCCTGATCGTGAATTTAAGTATCAGATCGATTTTGATCGATTTGTTCTGGACGACTCCATCGGCATGGTGCTTACCTCATGTCCGACTAACCCAACGGGCAATATGCTCACCGACAGTGAGTTAGCCGAGTTAGATAGCCGCTGCCAACAAGCAGGGGTGCCGCTACTGCTTGATTGTGCCTATGGCGCACCTTTCCCCAATATCTTGTTTGAAGATACCCGATTGCCATTTAACGACAACATCATCCTCTGCTTAAGCCTGTCTAAACTGGGATTACCGGGCGTGCGTTGCGGCATTGTCGTGGCGGCTCCCGAACTTATTTCTCGGATGGCTAACCTCGCAGGCGTTATCAGCCTGGCACCCGGTAGCCTGGGACCTGTCATTACAGAGCCTATGGTACGTTCAGGTGAGATCCTCAGGTTGAGCACTGAGGTCATACGCCCCTACTACAAAGAGAAATCTGCCATCATGATGAAAGCGCTGAAACAAGCGATACCTGATCCCAGATTTCGTATTCATAAGTCAGAAGGTGCGATCTTTCTCTGGCTGTGGTTTGACGGCCTCTCCATCAGCAGTCAGCAGTTATATGAAAAGTTGAAAAACAGGGGACTGATCGTGGTTGCCGGGCATCACTTCTTTCCTGGCATCAGTGAACAAAGTGACCATATTAATGCCTGCATCCGAGTATCATATGCCCAACCAAATGAAGTGCTTCAGCAAGCAATTAAGATATTGAGCGAAGAAGTGAACCCGTTATACGAAGAACAGCCTTAAACACACAGCTATTAGGGTCTGTTGACCTTTCGTGTATGGATTTTGTTCGAATGAAACACGTTTTGAGCAAGAAGTGAGCTACGTAGCTTAGCGATCTAAGAAAGTAGTGAATGACGCAGCGCAGAACGTGTTTCAACGAACCCCATTACCTTCAAAAGAAGGGGCAGCATTTGTTGGGGATTTATCCTTCGTTATCGGCCATTTGTTGAGGGCTACTCAACTTCACAGTCTCTGCCTCGCCTAAATCACCAACATTTGCTGCAAAAACAAACAGCAAAGGTCAACAGACCCTAGTGAGCCACCAAGTCCAACGTTAGCTTTTCAACGCTATCTCCATTGGCGTTCAGCGCCAGTGGAGGTACCTTAGTCAACAAACCAAGCTTGGCATCATGCCAAACCTTTGCACTCAACCGGTAATCAACCCCCGGAGTGATCTGGTGTTTAAGCAGGTAGAAGCTGAAATGCTGACGACCGCCAATAGTAACGACTGGCATGGCTATCGACACTTTTTCCTCCATGGGAATCGCTTCTGATTCGTTGGCTGGTACCAGAGAGAGGTTTAACACCCCCTGGTTTTTCCTAAGTGTCCCTTCCGGCCAAACCACCTCGCCGCGTAACGCAATGGCGCTGTCTTGCCGGCGTTGGTAATCGCCCGAAAAGTACTCCTGATCCGCCTGCAGGTGCAGCTTATCTGCGTCCTCGCGTTCTATGACAACACGACGCAGTTCGGTCGGCAGGTCTCGTTTCACATTGCTATCCATGACCTGAAGTCGCAATTCGTTGCCGCTCAGATCCCAGCTAATCACTGATACAGCACTTACCCCCAATATTGCGGCACTGCCATCTTTCCCCAGAACCAACCCTTCCGGCGCATCTTGAGGAGAGGACATTCGCAACCACACGCCGACCAAGTCGTCGCGAGTCAACTGAGGAGACTGAGGTGCGGGACCGCACCCCATCAGCAAAAAGATAAGGAGAGAAAGAATCCAGTTTTGGTATTCCGAAACGGCGTACTTCATCATCGTCCGTCTACTGCTCAGCGTGAATTCAATTTAGAGATTAAGTAGAGAGAGGTCTAACTGCCCCTCGACACACGGAGGGCACCAGAAATAAGCGGTGGTTTCGGGTTGACTGAAGTTAAACAGTCCATCAACAATACCATCTTCCTGTCCCAGCATTCGCCCCATCTGAACCTCAAACGGATAGAAGCTGTTGGCAAAACAGACGAAATTCAAACCACTGCCATGGGGATCAGACCACGGCATGGAACGGCGCAGCATAAATGCTTCTGGTGTGAAGCTCTCTTGGGCCGTACGTTTTACATGGGCAGAAGGTGGCGCTTCAGGAAACTCAACGTTATCACTGCGACGACGGCCGATACAGTCATCCTGCGCAGCACCGGTCATCTCTTCGAAGGCAGACCAGGAGTGTCGCCAAAGCTGGGCAACCACGAAACTACTACCATCGATACCTCTAGCTTTTCCTGATACCAGTGCGGCTGCCGCTGCATCATCACCCTCGGGGTTTTCTGTGCCGTCCTCATAACCGGTCAGATCGCGACCTTCCTGATACTTAAAGCTATCTGTCTGGCTTTGAAGCTTGAAGCTGTCTTTCAAAAGCTCTGTTAACGCGCGAGCGCGGTGCAGAAGATCGCCACGCTCAGTGCCGCGCAACCAGCACCATAGCGCCGCAGGTGTTGCGGGTGACGAGACGCCTACACCTGTCATCGCCTGTACTTCTTTCATACCCGTCACGTCGGCCTTGAGCGCGTTTAGCGTCGCCTGTCCCAGCCCCACAACCAGGTCCTCTCCGTTGGCCTCCGTCGCCAGCGCCTTTAAATCGGCACAGAGGGTTTCGACACTATTGATGGTGAAAGTAAGGTAAACACCCGCCGCAGGTACAGGGGCCAGAATGCCAGATTGAGCCAGAGTAACAGCCATTGAAAACGCTCCTAACAACGAAGAAGAGATGACGCTAATGATACCAAAACCAAAAGCATAGCAATTTCGTGCGCAATAGCTTTTGATTTGGCAACAATCTGCCAAAACTGGTGCATTAAAAACGAGCGGGTGTTAGTTGCAAACCGTTTAGCTCAAGCAATTTTGCTCAAGCTGTTTGGTTAAAGTGCCGAACGTTCGCACAAACCTTCATTGCTTGTGAAAAACTCAGGGGCAGCAGACGTAAGGTAGTTAGCTGACTCGAAATAAAAACGCGCCAGCCACAGCGATTCCATCCTCTCTAGAGCAGATAGATGCACATCATCAGCGTCCTCATCCGCCAGCGTGATGTTGTCATACTTAGAAAGAAAGGAATGGGGCACAACTCCCTCTTCATACAAACAGAACCCACTGCCCTGATCACCACGTAGAACCAATATTTGCTGTGCGAGTAAATCAATGGCAAACGGATCTGCGCCGGTGTCATTTTCCACGCCGATAAGTTGAATATCGATCGCGAGGCTTTCCGCCTGCGCGTATGCCGACAACACAGACCGCCCAAAGTCGTCGACAGCAAATAGATTTATCACCTTAAAATTGCAGATACCCGCTCTTCCTGCAGCTCTTTCTGCCTCACAGGGCTCTCCCCAACCAAAATCAAATTCGGGGATGAAATTGGTTAGCTTCAGCAGGGCCAACAAAGACTGAGCGGTACCAACCCTGAATTGATCCAGCTTTGTTGCAAGGAATGTCCAGAGCGCGTCGAGTTCCTCGTCACCTGGCCCTCCAGATTCTAGAAGAGACAGCAATTCAATTTCTTCTGCTTCGGTCAAAGGCTCAAGTGGCGATCCCGTCTCTGGCGAGTAGGTCTCTGGGATCGCGAGGAACGGTGACATTATCAATGCCCTATCAAAAACGTCCTGCCCTTCAATAGCAGCCATGGCAGCAACCGCTCCGCCCACACTCAGACCAGCAATGACTTTTGTTGGCCCAGGAGAAAGCTCTCCCAGCAGTACCAACTGTTCTGCAAAGTCGCGATAGCTTTGTGTATTTCTGGGAAGGTTGCTTGACTCTAAAACAAGTTCGCCGCTGTCAGGTGACAATCCATGCCCCGGTAGCGCAGGTAAAACCACATTGAACCCCAACGCACTGAGTTGCTCTGCCCAATCAAAATACTGCTGGTTACACGCAGTAAAACCATGGACAAGAATAATGGTACCTCGAAGAGAAACACTGTCATTGGCAGGAACAACTTGAGGGACGCAGGCTGGTTGCAGAACAAACTCGGGTATTGGCTCGCTCACCTCCGTTACCTGCTGCCACTGCTCGATAAACGCAGGTTCAAAACCGTTGAGTTCCTTTGGAGTGGCATCATCGTCATCATCTGAACACCCAACTAACGCTGCTAATACAAAGCAACTAAATAGCAGTCCCCATACCCGAATTGCTGTCACTGAATGGTTCCTTTGGCCGCACAGTCATCGATACGAAGTATAGGTGCTCCCTGATCGCCAGCCAGAAACAGCTAAACTGGAGCTAAAGAGATAAATGCGAGTACAAGTATGTCAGCAGATTCGGCAACTCACCTCAAAGCCTGGGCCATCTATCACCTGACTGATATTCCAGAGCAAGATGTTCAATCCGTCACGGGTGTGACAGATGTAAAGCCATACGTGCTTGTTGGCGAGATTGCCCAGGCCTGTGAAGATTGGCAGGAGGGTGAGTTTATTAAGTCGGGCTGGCTGACTCAGTGGAATATTGAACAGGGTCTGGTGAGCGGCATCACGGGCGAGTTTCAGTTGATCGGCCCCAGTGCTGCGCCATCGGCAATCAGTGAGGTATCAACCAAAGCCCTGTTGGAAATTATCGGCATGCGGAGCGCTCAAACTAGCCCTCCGCAATAACACCAGATTAACGGCTGAGTTCTGCTTCTACCCGCTCGCCTAGTTCACCTGTTTCCATGGCCAATGCGGGTGACAGATGGCTCGATACAATCGGCGCCTGTTCCGTTGTTTCCCAGGGCAGTTCTGGCCACCAGGCTGCAGTTTGAGGTTGGCCCAGCGTGACACTGTCGCCCGGTCGCGGCAGTAGCAAGCCTACCCCATGTTTTGCCGCGGCAACGCGAACCCGCTCAACCGGCTCAGTCCAGTTGTGCATCGCCAAATCAAAGGTTCCCCAGTGCACTGGCAGAAGTTTATTGCCCCTTACCATCCTATGCGCTTCAATCGCCTGCTCCGGGCCAATATGCACATCCGCCCACAGTGCGTTGTACGCCCCTGTCTCAATCATGGTGACATCGAACGGCCCCAGTCTGTCGCCGATATCTTTGAAACCAGGAAACATTGCCGTATCACCACTGTAATAAACACTATGCACTGGCCCTTTGATTGACCAGCCACACCACAGCGTTTGGTTCTGCTCGAAACCTGACAAACTGATTTCGCGGCCTGAGAAATGGCGCGCGGGTGTTGCAGTCAGCGTCAAACTTCCTATCTGATATTCACCCCACCAATCACGTTCAACGATGCGTTCTGGCGAAACACCCCATTGCTCCAGATAATCACCAATGCCCAGTGGGACTAAAAACAGAGGCACACGATCTTTTAGCTGGCGAATGGTTTGCTCATCAAGGTGGTCATAGTGGTCATGGGAGATCACCACCGCATCCAAAGGCGGTAACTCCGCCAGCGGCATTGGAGGTTGATGGAAACGCTTAGGTCCAGCGAAAGAAAACGGTGATGCACGCTCACCCCAAACAGGGTCGGTCAGTACCCGGTAGTCATCAATTTCAATCAGCACACTTGAGTGACCAAACCAGGTTAATCTCAGTCCCTCAGAGGGTGGCTGGTGAAACTCTTCCGCATTGCGTTTTTGTACCGGCAATGGGGCATCCGGCGACTTATGCTGCGCCTTATTGGTGAGCTGCTTTTTCAGCATTTCAAACAATCCGCCCATCTCTTGCGGCAGGCTGTTTCGAAACTTTCCTTCCTGCCACTGAGGTGAAAGCTGCTTCAAGTGCTGGCGCATCATGGCGGCAGAACTTGGCGTCGGTTGATTCAGATTAGTGAACAGCAGTACGAGGCCAAGAACCACCATGATGCCACCCAGCACAGTCCAGATATTGATCCATTGATTCATCTTTGAGCACCTCTATTGGATCAACATGCGCTGGAGCATGGCGTCATAGAAACGATCCCCCAACCATTTGCGAACCCACAGCATCTGCTTGGCAAGTTTGCCGGCGACGTAACGTGTTTTTGGTCTGTTCGCTTCAATCGCTTTTACGATCTGTTGCGTGATCACGGAAGGATGAGACATCGCTTTGGCTCGGCGCTCTCTCATCTGTGCAGAAAAGTCAGCAATAGAGCGAGCCATTTCAGCGTATGGCCCTTTGCCTGAGCGTTTGAGCATAGGACCAACGTAGACGTCATCAAATTCGGTTGCGATCGCGCCAGGCTCAATGATCACCACCTGCACACCGAACTGAGCGACCTCAAACCGCAGGCAATCGCTCCAGCCTTCGAGCGCATGTTTAGATGCCATATACCAGCTGTGCATTGGCCCATAGATCTTGCCGCCCACCGAACTGATGTTGATGATTTTGCCAGCACCACGTTCACGCATGTACGGCAATACCAGTTGCGTCAGCCTACCCAAACCAAACAGGTTTACTTCAAACTGATAGCGTGCATCTTCAATACTGATATCTTCTGCAGCACCACTGGTTGCGAAGCCCGCATTGTTGATAAGAATATCCACGCCGCCGTGGGTACGGGTGATGTGCTCGACCACATCACGAACATCTGCTTCGTCAGTGATATCCATCCTAAGGGTGTGGCAGCCTAGCTGTTTCAGATCTTCCATGTGACTTAATCGCCTAGCCACGGCGTAGACGGTATATCCCTGCTCAACAAGCGTTCTGGCCGCCTCTTTGCCAATGCCCGAAGAAGCGCCCGTAATAAGAACGGTTTTGGAATTCATATCTCTTGCTCTTGCTGCTCATTAATTGCCCACACTATAAAGGCGAGACCAGAGCTGCCGAATACACAATTCAACCTAACACTTGCACATTCCTCTAAACTTTTATCGTTTAGGGTAGGCAAAGCGGCTATTTTTGATAACGTATTTCTACAGGTTTTCACTCGATAGAAATTAATCGGATTGGCATTATGAACCGGGAAGAGAAACTGGCAGAGTTTTCATCTTTGGTGCGAAAACTCACTCCAAATCTGGGTATTACAGAAACAGTCATCCCCAGTCTGTTGCTGTTCAGAGAAACGCAAGGGCATGGCCGAGAGCCTGCTATCTATGATGCTGGCATTGGGATCTGCGCCAGTGGCCGAAAGAACCTATACTTGGACAACCAGTGTTATGAACAGAGTGCCGGCCAGTTTCTCGCCATGTTCCTGCCCATGGCTATCGAATGTGAAGTACTCGAAGCAAGTGAAGAGGAACCGCTGATGGGTATTGGTGTGTTCCTGGACCGCCACCGTTTGGCAAACCTGCTGTTGCGGATGGAGCAACACAGGGTGCCGTCTGACAAACCTGTCAGCGGCAAACAGACTTTCAACGCCTCCGGCATCATCAGTGACGCCATCAACGATGAACTGCTCGATACCAGCATTCGCATTGTAAAAGCCCTGCAGAATCCAGTGGAAGCGGCGCTGTTTGGGGATCAACTTATCGATGAACTCTACTTCCGGATCCTCAGTTACCAGTCCGATGGCGCTTTGAATAAACTATTGCAGCAGCAAGGACAGCTGCAGCAAATTTCCAAGGCTGTCGAACAGGTGCATCGTCACTTAGAGAAGAATTTTTCGGTCGAAGAGCTGGCCAGCATAGTCAATATGAGCAGTTCTGGCTTTCATAAGAAGTTCAAAGAGGTGATGCACCTGTCGCCATTGCAATACGCCAAACAGGTCAAGCTGGGTAAAGCACAAAACTACCTGATGGAAGGTGACAGCGTTTCCGAGGCAGGCTTTAAAGTTGGTTACAACAGCCCGGCGCAGTTCAGCAGAGAATACAAGCGCCACTTCGGTGAGGTCCCTTCCGCCATTTAACGACTCACCACTTAATAGCGCATCACATATACTTATGCGGTTAAAAAACGGATGGTGATGGGAAGGCGATATGTGTGGCCGTATGAATGTGATGGATGATCCTTTGACCCAGTGGCTTAGTCAGCAGCTGGGGTTGGATTTTCACACCCACACCAATCCGGATCTGCGGCCGAGCCAAACCATCGATGTGGTGGCCGCAGGAGATCTTCAAATCTCTGCGCGATGGGGGATCAAACCCAGCTGGTCAAAGCGGCTGCTGATTAATGCGCAAAGTGAAACTGTCGCAGAAAAGCGCACCTTCAAACAGGCATTTGCGGAAAGACGTTGTGTGATCCCCTTCAATGGCTGGTATGAGTGGCGTGATGAAGGTGGGCCGCGCAAGCAAAAGTACCTGTTTCAACGGCAAGATAGCCGTCCTCTTCTAATGGCAGGGATCTGGTACCCCGCAGAAACAGGCCCCGAACTGGTCACCCTAACCTCCCCGGCAAATGATGTTTGCGCCCCGATCCATCATCGTATGCCAACCCTGATTAGAGCTGACTCTATTCAGGGCTGGTTGACCGGAGATAGTCAAAACGCCCAACTGATACTGCACGCCAATGACGATGAGCTTATTCATTTTCAACAAGTGGGCTAACGCCCACAAAGTCCAATCTGCGCAAATTTAATCAGCTCTAAACCCATCAAACGCTTTGCCAGCCGATCCTGCAATGCGCCGCCAACGTTAGACATTCAAGAGATTTATCAGCGAGGAGCAAAAGATGTATCGCTTTTTGGTTTTGATATTGGCGATATGGTCTGGTTTAGCGATGGCAACCGAACAGCCCAAATATGAAGTTCTCTACCAGCAGGATGAGTTCGAGTTACGCGAATATAGCCAGATGATCGTCGCAGAAACGCTAGTCAATGGCGCGATGGACGACGCCTCTGGTGATGGTTTTAGGGCCATTGCCGACTTCATTTTTGGTAATAACAGATCCGCGTCTGGAAGTTCAGAAAAAATCAGCATGACCGCCCCCGTAACCATGGCGTCAGCATCTTCGAAGGTCAGTATGACCTCCTCAGCTGAGATGGAAGACAAACACGGCAAATGGCGTGTTCATTTTGTCATGCCAAGCGAGTACACCATGGAGACACTGCCAAAGCCCAATAGCGAGGCTGTCACACTCAGAGAAGTGCCGGTAACCCGCTTTGCCGTGATCAGCTTTTCCGGCCTGACAGGTGAGAAAAAGGTTTCAGCAAAAACCACAGAACTTCTCACTTGGCTTCAGGAAAAAGGCATAACGCCGCGTGGCGAACCCGAGCTCGCAAGATATGACCCTCCTTGGACATTGCCATTTCTGCGGCGAAACGAAGTCATGGTTGAATACTAATTGGCTGAGAAAGGACAACCATGAACCAAGTGAACCCGAGGAAACTGCTGCATAGCAAGTGGACGGCAGCAACGCCTGAAAACAGAGAGAAACACTTTATAGTCAGCGAAGTTGAATACGATGAAGAAGGGATCGTAGTCGAATGTGTTATAGAAGCGGTGCTGACTAAGCGCACCCAAAGCATTAACTGGCGAGATCTGAAACAATCGTCCCATTGGCGACACGGTTGGTGCTAAGTCACTTAAGCGACAATCAGAGTTAAAAATTAGATAGCAAAGAAGGTTGTTAGAAAGGGCTGCATTTGCAGCCCTTTCGGGTAAATTGCAGTTAGTGATGCAATGATGTACTACGTATCAGCGCTCTCTGCGGCATCTGTGGAGCCGAATTAAAAATCCTAAACAGGCGCTGAACAGTATCAGTTGAGAGGGCTCAGGGATGTCTCGGGGCAAGGGTAGGAACTGATCAATGTTTTCCACCCGAATCTCACCATTAAAACCCATACCATTTTGATCATAGAAACTAAGATACTCAGTTTCCGATACCATGCCATTGGTCACCGTAAGAACGTCACCAAGATCAAATTGCAGCCCTTGATCAAAGAAATTAACCACATCCATTTCCCACCCCAGAAAGCCATCACTCACAGCACCGAAGGTAGATATTTCAAACGGCTCAAAAGATGCCAGGTTCACCTCATTCTTTTTAAACTTCAACTTATAGTTAATAGCTTTACCGTCCGAGGTTTTAAAAACGTGTACTTCCTTAGCTCTTTCTTGCCGTGTCTTCTCGAAGGCAAACTCTATGAGCTTATCTCCGTTGACATCTTCCTTAGCATCGCGGCCAACAACAAAGCCATCTTTATCAAGCAGTAAGACGACCGCATCAGTGTTTTTATCCACGGTGATTTTTATCAGACCTGCATCCGCAACCAAAGGAACAAACAGCAGGGGCAGAGCAAAAACAACGACATATCTGGTTAAGATTTTCATCAGTGTTTCTCCCATCCAATTAATGGAATAGTGATCCCGGACAAGCGCGAGTTACGGCAGGAAAACATCAAACAGCGGTGTTTTTGAGGTGGCATCGGAGGCCATACCTAATACGGCGATAGAGCATGCGGCGATAGAGCGAGCGGCGATAGCCACGATATTATGCAACAAATTATAGCTGCACTGACGCAGAACGACGGGACACCTTTGCCGTCACCTCAACACTGTTTCGCCCCTAAAAAATTGGCAGTTATTCCATCTAGCTCAAGAAAACATCTACTTCTAACAGTTAGTTATAACTAGCCCACGGCGTTAAACCAACGATTGTGCTAACTCTATTGGAATGAACGCCTTGTTAACTGACTGGATGGTCAGAGGATGCAGTCCATGGAAAAGATAAAAGTTGGTATCAGCAGTTGCCTAATGGGCGAGCCGGTGCGCTTCGACTCGGGCCATAAGAAAAATGCCTATGTTAATAACGTACTGGCTGACTACTTTGAATTTGTCTCATTTTGCCCTGAGGTCAGCATTGGCCTTGGTATCCCTCGCCAGACCATTCGATTATCTCTGCAGGAAGATGAAGTGCGCTGTATCGGTACCAGAGATCCTGAGCTTGATGTCACCGAGAAACTTTACCAGTCTGCAGAGGACCAAAAACACTGGCATGCCGATCTTTGTGGCTACATTTTGAAAAAAGACTCTCCCAGCTGCGGCATGGAGCGGGTGCGGTTGTATAAGGGAGAAACACCAGAGCGCATTGGCGTCGGTCTGTATGCCAAACGTCTGATGGAGAACTTCCCCAATCTACCCGTAGAGGAGGAAGGTAGGCTTGGCGATCCCATTCTCAAGGAAAACTTTATTCAGCGCGTTTTTGTCTACCATCGCTGGCGTCAAATGACAGAGGGTGGGTTCACGATGAGGGATCTCACTGAATTTCACGCCAAGCATAAGTTTATTTACATGAGTCACCAGCCCAAGAAAGCCAGTGAGCTTGGCCGTTGGTTGTCAGAACAAGGAAAACAAGACCTACAGAAAACCAGCGAAACCTATTTGACTTCTATGATGGCATTGCTGAAACACAGAGCCACCAGACAGACCCACACCAATACACTCAACCACATCCAGGGCTTCCTGAAAAAACATGTCACCGGCTTAGACAAACAGGAATTAGTATCAACGATAGATAACTATCGACAGGGACTATTGCCACTGATTGTGCCTATGACCTTGTTGCGCCACCATTTTCTGCATCACCCCGATCCCTATATCGATAACTCCTACTACATGAAGCCACATCCGGGTGAACTGATGCTGTTGAACCAACTCTAAAAGTAAGAACGAGACGCTTTTCCAATCGTTGAAAGCGGCTCACCACCTTTCAGGCCCTCGGCCAAAAGGCGGTGATATTTGCAGCATGAGTCATCGTTCGTATCTGTTGAATTTCGTGTTTGACTGAGGAGTTGAGTATGAGTGCTCATAACTATTTTAGTTGGCGCCAAGCGGTCGAGGATGCAGCAACAGAGCAAGGGATCAGTGCTGACATGCTTTTGGCCCAAGACAGCCATATTTATCAAGACCAGTATTTTGAACAGCAGTTATCAGTGGATGAAGCCGTTGAGCAATTAAAAAGCAGCGTGATACCTGATCACTGATAGGCTTGCAAGCAGCAACAGTTATCGGGCTACGCCCATATCTACCAACAAAGGGATCTCTGCTGAGAATGACAAAAGAGATCCCACTTTCATGACGATAATTCCATCAACAACTCGGCGTTTGCCGAATATAGGTAAACGGCAAACGTTTCAGTAGGCGTCTACTCTATTGCCCCTGATACTCCAAAGAATTGCTCAGGCTCTTTCTCTTTACCATGTTCAACCACATAGGCGAGCTCAGTGGCTAGCGCTTGATCCATTTCTAATAGCACATCGTGATCAGCCAGCGCTTTCTGTTTGTTCCCCATCTGTATAAACAACACTCCTCGATACATATAGGCTTCACTCAATTTGGGGGACAGCTGGATCGCGCGCGAGTAATGGAACAGCGCTTCGCCATAGAACGTCTTGCCCTGCTTTCGCAGGCTATAGGCAAGATTGTTATGGGCCTTTGAAAACTTATCGTCTAGCGCCAACGCATCGCGGAATTTCTGCTCAGCAGCGGGGAAGCGCTTGGCCATCATATGCTCAACACCCTGGTTGTAGAGCTGCACAGATTGGCTTGGCTCTTTTTCGGCCAACTCAAAACCTGAACCAGCAGCATGTGCGCTGGGGAGCAGGCTGAATAGTGAAAACACGAGAGCCGCGAACACAGGCACCAATAGCGGATACAAAACGACTTTCATGGGATATTCCTGATAGCTTCATTTATCAGGGATACGCGCCAGAGCCGAAATATGTTCAGCAACTCACGCAGGTTTTTTAGCGATAGTGTTTAACCCGCTCTTCATAAAGCAGGTCTAGCGCCTCGGCAATGGAGTAGGCCAACTCTTTATCCAGATAGCGCTCAACTTCATTACTGACAAAGCGCGCGGATTGGTTATGCTTTTTGGCAAAGGCGGCAGATTGGATCTTCAGCTGGCGCTGAAATTGTGCCACCTCCTGTTCTTCCTGTATCTCCATCACCACAGCCTCGATATTGTTACCTTGCTCAGCCAGGCGCTCGACCAATTTGGGCTGGGTGATCGGATAGTTTTTGCAGACATACAGGATGGCATCTTTCAGGCTGTCGAACTGTTTGTCGAACAAAACGATCGGCATAGCTGCAGGCAGAACATCAGCGACCTTACTGCCATCAATCTCGTGACTGAACCCCTGAAAATTGCTGCGACGATGGGATTCCTCGCCCAACTTGAGACCCGCTGCGATACTGTGGTGTAGGGAGAAATCCAACTCCTCCAGCTCATCCTCATTCCATTTAAGGTAAACACCAATCGCCTTTTTGTACTTCGCGGCGATCTTAGTATGTACCCATTCCCGGCGCTGTTGAACCAATCCCATGGTACAGGGTTTAAGTAGAGCCACACACTCTTTACAGGCGGGAACCTGCAGGTTATCCGCCGACAGCTGGCGATACTGATAAGACTGCCAGTGGGCCTTTGGCGGTGCAAAATCAAACTCCGTCGCAATACAGCCGCAGTAAAAGCAGGTATGAAAATCTTCCGCTTGAATGGCTCTTAGTTGGCGGTATCGGTTATCAGGAAAAATCATGTACGCGTGTTGTTTCTTCGGCTTGGTTACAGATCAATGTTACCCAAGAAAGGTGTTTAAGGCACTTCGATTCACCCGCAATGACCGAGCCAGCTTTTAATAGAAAAGAGAGAAAAAGAACATATGTTGACCGAAATCAATTTATGTTACCAGTATCATTTAAAGCTAATAAAATAAGCCAAAATGCAAACCTCACAGTCCGGGAGAAAATGACAAATCTCAGCCAATTTAATGTAAACAAGCCCTGTTTGAATTCATCCAGCCATACAAAGCCAGTCATAACGAATTAAAATATTAATGTTTTAAATAATACTTTTAATAACTTAGATCAAATCATCACAAGTGATCAAGATCACGCTCTATCCAAACCCCTATTGATGTATAAATATTGACCAGTGTATTTTTCAACCACTCGCAGAAAGAAGAAAATAAAATGTTAGCGCAATCTTCTTACCTCATTTCTTTAATCCCGCGAGTAAGAAACTATAAAAACACAAAGGAAAACTCATGACTAAGTTAAAGCACATTGCAGCCGCACTGGGCTGTGCTGCGGCACTAAGCGCCTCGATGAGCGCTTCTGCCGCACCACGCACAGCCTTCGTGCATCTGTTTGAGTGGAAGTGGAACGACATTGCGATCGAATGTGAGCAGCACCTGGGGCCTAAGGGGTTTGCCGCGATCCAAGTATCTCCACCACAAAAGTCGATTGATGGAGGCGCATGGTGGACGCGCTATCAACCTGTTAGTTACGCCATCGAAGGTCGTAGTGGCAGCCGCCAAGAGTTCGCCAGCATGGTACAGCGCTGTAAAGCGGCAGGCGTTGATATCTACGCGGACGCAGTCATTAACCATATGGCAGCCTGGAGCCGTAACTTTCCTGAAGTACCCTACGGTTACAACGACTTCCACAACTGCACTTCGGAAATTAACTACGGCGACCGTTGGCAGATCCAAAACTGCGATCTTAGCGGATTGAATGACCTCAAGACCGAAAGCGAATATGTCCGTCAAAAGATCGCGGACTATATGAACGACCTTATTGGCTTGGGTGTAGCCGGTTTCCGTATCGACGCTGCCAAACATATCCCAGCTGGCGACATTGCAGCGATTAAAGGCAAACTCAATGGCAATCCCTATATCTTTCAGGAAGTGATTGGCGCACCTGGCGAGCCTGTGACACCAGGCGAATACACTTATATCGGTGACGTTACCGAGTTCAATTTCGAACGCACGATCAACGACAAATTTCTCAACAGTGGTATCGCCAGCTTTGATGGCCTGGGTAGCTGGAGTGGTTGGTTAGGTAGCAGCGATGCTGTCGTTTTTGTTGCCAACCATGATGACGAACGCCATAACCAAGGCAGTACCCTAACCCACGTAGATTCCGGTGAGCATTACTATCTGGCAAACATCTTTATGCTGGCTTATCCCTACGGTTACCCCAAGGTGATGTCAGGTTACTACTTCAACGGCAACTTTGACCAGGGTCCACCTTCAAGCGGTGTGCACTCGGGTAACGCCTGTGGCTTTGATGGCGGCGGCTGGGTCTGTGAACACAGATGGCGCGGTATTGCCAACATGGCAGGGTTCCGCAACCATACGGCTGATCAGTGGCGAGTCACTGACTGGTGGGACAACGGCTGGAACCAGATCGCCTTTGGTCGTGGAGGGCTCGGTTTCGTGGCCATCAACAACCAAGGTGACCAACTTAACCGCAGTTTCCAAACAGGCATGCCTGACGGTGAATACTGTGATGTTGTAAACGCGGAGTTCAACGAAACAAATGGTACCTGTGACGGCCCAACCCTGTTTGTCAGCAATGGTCAGGTGAACATCAATCTGACCGGTTACAAAGCCGCTGCGATACATGTAGGCGCTAAGATCGGTGACGTATGCACAGACTGCGGCGGTGACAGTAAACCCGCTTATGCCGTTGCTGAAACCAACGTGTGCTTTGATACAGCGACGCTGAACTACAGCAATCCAAACCTTTACTACTGGCTCGAACAGCCTGCTGGTACTTTGCCTGGAACTTCCTGGCCTGGCGAACCAATGGCGCAAAATGGTGACTTCTACTGTTACGATTTCAAACAGCCATTAACTAGCGTCAATGTTATCTTCAACCAAAATAACGGTGCGGATAAGACCGACGACCTGACATCCACAGGCTCGGGCTGTTACCAAGGCGGTAGCTGGAAGTCGTTGACTGAGTGTGGTTTCACCATCTCAGGTACACAGCCTGATCCGACAGAAATCGCAGCTTCGAATATCTGTTTCGATAATGCCTCGGGTTATGGCTCACCTCATATGTACTATTGGGCGGTCTCTCCAGCGGGCGCAGCCCCCACGGTAAGTTGGCCTGGTACTGCGATGACCCAGAAAGGCGATCACTACTGCTACGACTTGGGCACTGAAGTCTCTGCTATCAACATCGTGTTTAATGACAATGGCGGTTCTCAAACCGGTGATTTAAGTACCTCAAGCGACAAAGCTTGTTATGACGGCAACAGCTGGAAGTCTCTGACCGATTGCGGGTTTAAGGTAGTAGGCTCTGATCCAGATCCGGATCCCGACCCAGATCCAGTGGGCACCAGCCAGATCTGCTATGACAACAACGCCAACCACGCCACACCGTACCTCTACTACTGGAGTGTTGATGCGGCATCCAACGTACCTAACGCACAGTGGCCTGGTGTTGCCATGGTGCAAAATGGAAACGTTTACTGCCATGACTTTGGTACCGATCTGAACAGTCTGAACGTTATCTTCAGCAACCAAGGTTCAAATCAATCAGCAGACCTAAGTACGACGTCGGCAGCACTATGCTACAAAAACAATAGTTGGATTGACTTGGCTAACTGCCTGTAATGTCACCACTGTTTAAACCATAAAAAAGCGGGGCCATTGCTTTAAAGCAGGCCCCGCTTTCTATTCTAAAACGCTGAATCAGTCTTCGACTTTGACGCCCCAGACATCATGCTCATCGGCGTGAATAATCTGCGCCCACACCATGTCGCCGGGCTCAACATCAAACTCATCGGTCAGATAAACTTTGCCATCTACTTCAGGTGCATCCATATAGGAACGTCCTACAGCCCCCTCGCTGTTGACCTCGTCGATCAACACCAGATACTCCTGACCGATACGGGCCTGTAGTTTGGCTGCACTGATCTCGGCCTGCACCGCCATAAAACGTTGCAGTCGATCTTCCATCACCTCTTCAGGAACATGGTCAGGGAATTCGTTGGCAGTAGCACCTTCAACAGGTGAATACTTAAAGCAACCTACACGGTCCAGCTGCGCTTCGCGCAGGAACGCCAACAGCTCCTCAAACTCTTCTTCTGTCTCACCGGGGAAACCGACGATAAAGGTAGAGCGGATTACCAGTTCAGGGCAGATCTCACGCCACTTCTTAATGCGCTCAATCACGCGTTCAGCACTGCCGGGACGCTTCATCAATTTGAGAATGCGTTTGTTGGCGTGTTGGAAGGGGATATCCAGGTAAGGCAGGATCTTACCTTCCGCCATCAGTGGAATAATTTTGTCGACATGTGGGTAGGGATACACGTAATGCAGACGCACCCAGATCCCCAATTTAGCCAACTGTTCACACAGTGCCTGCATCGAGGTTTTTACTGGCATACCATCAGCAAAATCCATCTTATGTTTTACATCCGCACCATAAGCAGACGTGTCTTGAGAGATCACTAGCAGCTCTTTAACACCCGCCTCTTTTAGCCGTTTAGCTTCCGACAACACGCTGCCCACAGCGCGTGAATCCAGATCACCACGCATCGAAGGGATAATGCAGAAAGTACATCTGTGATCACAACCTTCGGAGATCTTCAGGTAAGCAAAATGCTTAGGCGTCAGCTTCACCCCATGGTCAGGGATTAGATCCACAAACGGATTATGTTTGGGCTTCTCCAAATGTTGATGTACCTGGTTCAATACTTCTTCGTAAGCATGGGGCCCGGTCACGCCCAGAACATTGGGGTGGATCTCAGTGATATCGTTCTCTTTCGCGCCTAAACAGCCCGTCACGATCACTTTGCCATTTTCAGCCAGCGCCTCACCAATGGTATCCAGCGACTCCTGTACCGCGCTATCGATAAAACCACAGGTATTAACGATCACCAGATCCGCATCATCATAGGTGGGAACCACGTCATAACCTTCGGTACGCAACTGGGTCAAAATACGCTCGGAGTCCACCAGGTTTTTTGGGCAGCCCAAACTAACAAAACCGATGCGGGCATTTCCCTCTGCGCTAGCTTCGCTTTTCGCGGCAGCGGTATCCGTGGCTTTGGCCTGTTGCTCCATGACCTTCCTAGGCGTATCCATGGTGGTGGTTTGTTTAGGGTCAAAAGTGTTTACGGTCATGGCTTAAAACATCCGGCGCTTGAAAGTGCGCGGATTATACAGAAAAGCAATGGGGTGTGCAGATTAAAAAACGACCAGATAAAAGTGATATTTCGACGTAAACGAGCGGCAGTTTTAATCTCAGAGGACGACTGTACACACCGTGAAAGAATAGACTCACGGTGTCCACAGCTATCGACTAAAGCAGTTAATTAGTTCGCTTGTGCATGAGCGGCAGCACGGAAAATGCTGTTGGTCAGCAACACATTTAAGCCCTCAACATAGGCTCTGTAAGTCGGCGTTTGGGTGTAACCAATCACCATGCCATCGCCCATGGGTTGATGAATTAATACTGGCTTATAAGCCAGCTGCGCCCTGCTCTCTTCCCACAAGTAACCACTGGCAAGTACCTCATCTTTTCCAGCGAACCAGACCAAGTTCTTACCTGAGTCCAGCTTTATCGGCGTATAGATGTCGTTGCCAACAGCCACCGTCACCAACTTTTCAGCAACGCCCGCGGTTAACCAATGCTCCTGATCCACCTCGATGTTTGCTAATACGCCGGTTACAAAATCTGGAGAGGTTTCAGGCTCAACGATGGCGTTGGCCAAATCTTCTCGTTTTTCAAAAATCTGACCTGCCACTTTGCTTTCGTCAGATTCTTCTTCGCTACCCGCTGATGCCTCTTCACGGTAAGCGAACTCACGCTGAACATTAAGCAGTCCGTTGTCAGTATCGGTAGTGAAACGATTGGCCGTTCCTAACGCGATCAGAACACCGCCGGCTTCAACCCACTGCTTTAAATTGGCTGCGCCAGATTTGCCTAACGCTTTGCCATAATTACCGTCTGGTAAAACAAGGACCTGATAATTACTTAGATCTGCTGATGCCAGATGCTTGGTTCGAATGGCCGTCACCGGATAACCCAACTGCCTTTCAATCACAAAGCGTGTGTTACCGGCACTGGTGGTGTTGGTGGGTTCATCCCAGGCCATGGCGATTTTCGGTGCGATCATATTGACCGACTTACCACTGCCAAAGCTTGGCCCTTGTGTAACCCAGCTAGTATCTACACCTTCGACAATGGCACCTGTTTGTTGAGCTATCTCGCCCAATTTAGCCACCAGCGCGTCATCATTCGCCGCCTTTTCAATAATCAGCGTGCCACCGGGGTAACGGGTTTTACCATCAAGTACAAAGGCTTCATCGGCGCTTTTCAGTTTGATACCTGCGCGCAGTGCTGAGGTTAAAAAGCGGCCCGCTGCCATATCGCCCCATGGCACCAAGTATGCGACCTTGGCGTCTGGGTTTATCAGCTCACCTTCCAGCTTCTTGTTGGCTGCAACCAACACGCTGTCTGCACTCACCGCTTTCTTACAGGTGTTGGTTTCGACATTGAACATCATAGGTAGCGACCAGCCGGTCACGTCGTAGATCTCATCATCCAGGTTGCGAGTACGTCGTCTTTCTTGCTCTTTGAGAAACTCGACTGACATATCCACCTGGTCTGTGAACGTCATGGTGACAAATTTGCCGCGCGGTTGCGCCGTATCGATGAAGTAACTACCCGCTTTGTAGCTAACGCCGCAGGCTTTAAAGTCTTCGCTGGCTTGTTTAACTTCCACACCATGCTCTGCCATCAAGGTAGCCAGGCGGTGGTTGCCTTCACGGTTAGTGGTATTAGGCATGATATAAACACGCTCTTTGCTCTTCTTACCCTCTGCAATGGCATTGACCTGGTATTGGTAAAAGTCGTAGAGGATCTTTTCTCGGGCGATGGCAGTACCTTCAGCCGTGGAGATTGAAGCAACAAACTGGCGCTGAACAGTATCCCAGAACGTTAGAAGCTTACCGTCCTTGCGCAAAAAGTTATGACCCCGCGCCGAACCTATCTCATAAGTTGAAGCAGACGCGCCATAGAAGGTAGGCCAGCTGTCGCCATAACCTGGGTAGAAGGCATCGAAGATCTCACGGGTAAAGTAGTCAAATCCAAGTGCATCAAAATGCTTGGCATGATTTCTACCGATCGCATCCATATTGGCGATTTGGGTTTTAGTCATGTAGGGGTTAAATGGTTTTGCGGCAGGGGCAAAATAGTAAGTTTGGTCCCCACCCATTTCATGCACGTCCACCACTACCTGTGGCTTGTGTTTGTTAAAGGCAGCAATTCGTCCTTTTGATTCCGGCTGGGTGATGGCCAACCAGTCGCGATTCATATCGAACAGATAATGGTTAAAACGCCCTCTTGGCCATGGCTCATTATGTTCAGCACTGATCCGGTCGGCACTGTGCTCCATACCAACAGTCGCATAATAACGAGAGGTGAAACGCTCTAACCCATCTGGGTTTTGCAGTGGATCGATAAACACCACAGTGTTTGCGAGGATCGTTTTGTTCACTGCATCTTCAGGGGCAGCCAACAGGTGATAGGCGGCAAACATGGCTGCGTCGGTGGCGCTGATCTCGTTGCCGTGAACGGCATACTGCATCCAAACCGAAGCAGGTAACTGTTTTATGATTTTCTTCGCCTGCGATGAGCTCGTTTTACGCGGGTCAGCCAGCAACAGCGTAGTGCTGGAAATTTCATCTAATTTGGCAAGATTATCCGGGTTAGCAATCGCAGCATAAATCAGTTGGCGACCTTCCCAGCTAACCGCGTAGTGATGCAGTTTAATTCTGTCTGGTGCTACTCTCTCTAACGCTTCGAAGTAGCGCAGCATCGCGCTGTGATTGGAGATGCGCTCGCCCGCGTTGTAACCCAGCACCTGTTTAAAAGTGGGAATAGCTGGGTCGTATTTGGCGCCTGGCCAAAACTCTTCTGCGACAGCACTCAAGCTGGTCAACGCAAAAGCGCTACAGAGCAATAATGAGGTGAATATTCTTTTTATCATGAACAATTTTCCATGTAATTACTGCGCAATTCGATTGACGATGAAAAACGAGAGCACAGTTTTTCACGTACTGAGGGGTTAGTCATCACTGACGTCTGGTTTATGGGCTTTTTGTCGGTGTAGTCAGAGAAGCTAAGGGCTTACCCATTATCAATACAACCACCACAAGTTAGACCGCAACTCTTCACTGCTTAACACCGCGCCGAGTTTGCCCCGGCGGTTCGCCCATGTTGCTGCGATAAGCTTTGCGAAACGCCACTTCAGATTGATAGCCACAGGCTTCAGCGATATCCAACATTGATCGGTCACTGCTTACCAACAAGGTTTTTGCTTTCTGCATACGCCATTGGGTCAGGTATTTCATAGGCGTTAGCCCAACCAGTTGATGAAAGCGTTCAGCAAAGTTAGTGCGCCCCATCGCCGCCACCTGCGCCAGGCTCACCAGGTCCCAGCTTTGTTCTGGTTGTTTATGTATGGCATCCAGTACTTTGCCAATTCTGGGATCGAACAGTGCCGCCAACAGGCCACTGTCCATGCCCTCGGCTATCTGCAACCTGAGAACCTGCACAAACAGCAGATAACAAAGCTGATTCACTGCGGCATAACTTCCCGGCTCGGCGTTTTCCAGCTCCGCCACCATCAACTGAATAAGGGTGCGAATATTGGGATAACGACTCTGCTCCCCCAGCTCTAACACGATCACATCAGGCAGGTTATCCAGTATCGGCGAGTTACCCAGACTCTCGAAATCAAAGAAACCACAAAGCAGATTAATCGCAGGGCCGTCGGACTCAGAGCCCGGATCATTAAGCCGAACATCAGCGCTGACCTCGGTTTCACTGGATACCAGATGTTTTACGTCATGGGGAAACATCACCAGGTCACCTGCTCTTAGCAGCCTTGGCTCGGTCCCCTCAATATGTAACCAGCCCTGACCCGAACCCAGCATATGAAACGGGATCCGGCGTTGCCCGGAGGTATCTACCGCCCAATGACCGCAGAAATCGGCGTGCACATAGACTTCCGCCCGCAACTTCAAGCTATGCAGCAGTTCACTCAGCGGGTCCTGATTCTTCAACATAACGGTCTCTCGTTCCAAACAGGCTTCAGGCTCACAAAAGATATAATCGTACTAATGGTTATATTTTGCGAATTTTAAAGCATTATTAATTCAGCCTCACCGAACTATAGTCTCTTTCGAACGTTACTTGAACCACTTTCATTAACTGACTGACGAAAGGAACAGACCATGAAACTCATCAATATCCTCAAGCGTGCTACCGCTGTTGTTGCCATTGCATTTGCGGCTATCTCTGCGGCTCACGCGGATACACCAACCACCCGTGACGACGGTGTCACCGTGATCCACCTGGATGAATACAACGGCTATTTCTCAGCCCACGAAACTGTGGCTGGCCTAAAAGCGGGTGAATACGAGTTTGTTATCACCAACAAGGCAGAGAAGCTGGTCGGCTTCCAAATCCAACGCCTGTCCGACAAAGAGACGCTGGACATGTTTCCACTGGAGCCGGGCGAAACCCGTATCAGCCGCGTCACCATAGGTGAAGACGGTGTGCGTTTCCGCTGCCCAATCAACCCAACACCTTGGTACGACCTGGATGTAATCAAGAAAGGTTAAAGCGAGTTTAGATTTCACGCGGATTTCAGCGGCCCGGTTCTCCCAAGCATCTGGCTGGGTCGCTGAAAACAAAGCGCAACCACTAGCACTGATCCGCACACTGAAAACGGAGTAGAAAATGCCCGAGATAACTATCTACACCAAAGACTACTGCCCCTACTGCAAAGCAGCGAAGCGCCTGTTGACCAGTAAAGGCTTAGCGTTTGAAGAGTTTGATGTCACCCATAACGCCGAATTACAGGCGGAGATGCGTCATCGCAGCCAGCGCCGCACCGTGCCGCAGATCTTCTTTGACCAGCAACACATCGGCGGCTGTGACGACCTTTACCGTTATTTCGACAATCAATGAGTTTGTAATGATAAGGAGGCCCCATGAGCCAACATCTCACAGAGGTAAATGAGCAGACGTTCCCTGAACTTCTTAAATCTGAACCTGCACTGCTGGTGGACTTCTATGCGCCATGGTGTGGCCCCTGTAAAGCGTTCACGCCAATACTCGAAGAGCTGGCCGCGGAGTATCAGGACAAAGTAAAACTGGTGAAAGTGAATGTGGACGAAAACCCGGATCTCGCCAGCCTGTTACGCGTCCGCTCAATGCCAACCTTGGTGTTCTTTAACCAGGGAAAAATCGGAGGTGCCAATGTTGGTTTGCTCTCGAAAGGACAAACCACGCAGTTTATTGAGCGTCACCTGGCAGTCTGACCTGACTCTACACAAAAAAAACACCTGAGCCCTTAATGAGACTCAGGTGTTTTACCATCAAGGTACTTCACCCAAAAATCAGGCGATCTCTTTCGCTCGATAGCCCTGACACAGATTTTTTTGTTGTGGCACAGGGACGGGCTCAAAATGGCTCAGCGCCATAGTGAAATGTCCTTCACCTTTGGTTATCGACTTCAGGCGTTGTGAGTAATCACTGATCTCACTGAGCGGTGATTTGCAGTGCACTGTGGTGCGGCCACTGTTCCCAACTTGGGTATCAGTAATCACGCCACGATGGCTTGCCATATCGCCGGATAGATCGCCCATAGCATCTGCAGGTACAGTCACCACCAGATCAACAATGGGCTCCAGTACAACGGGCTTAGCTTTAGACACCGCTTCCAGAAATGCCTTGCGCCCTGCGGCAACAAAAGCGATCTCTTTAGAGTCCACCGAATGGTGTTTGCCATCGGTCACTGTCACTTCCAGATCCTGCATTGGGAAACCGGCAATGGCACCCTCATCCATAATCTGTCGCACCCCTTTCTCCACCGCAGGAATAAACTGGCCTGGGATCGCGCCACCCACCACTTTATCCACAAAGCGGAAGCCCTCACCTCTTGGCAAAGGTTTAATAGACAGTTGAACTTCTCCGAACTGTCCGGCACCACCGGTCTGTTTTTTGTGGCGATAGTGGCCGTCAGCCGCTGCGGTGATCGTCTCCCGATAGTCGATGCTGGGCGTGCTGGTCTCCACAACCAACTTGTACTGATTCTGCATCTTATTAATCGCGGTTTTCAGGTGGAACTCACCGATACCGGTCAACAGGGTTTCGTTTAAGCTCACCTTATGAGACACACTTAAGCTGGGATCTTCGGCGGTGATCTTATCCAGCGTTTCCCATAGTTTCTGCTCGTCACCACGCCGACTGGCCTTAATCGCCATACTGAACATGGGTGGTGGCATGGTCAGACTCTTCAGATGGAAATGGTCTTCATCGTGAGAGTCGTGGATCACCGCATCAAAGGTCAGCTCATCGACTTTGGCAATGGCCACCAAATCCCCCGGATCAGCCTGGTTTATCTCGACTCGATCCTTACCTTGCAGGCGGAACAGATGACCCGGTTTAAACGGCTTACGTTCCTCACCTATGTACAAAACGCTATCCGGCTTCAACTGCCCCTGATGCACACGCACCAATGCCAAACGCCCCATAAAGGGATCAATCACGACTTTAAACACATGGCCGATAGCATGGCTTTCCGGCGCATAAGACAAGGTAACCGGCTCATCGTAATTCATAAACAGCGGCGGATTACCTTCCAGCGGTGTTGGCATCAGCTCAGCCAACACGTTCAGGAGGGCATCCACTCCTGCACCGGTGCGTGCAGAGACAAAACAGACGGGTACCAGATGTTGCTTGCGCAGTGCTTTTTCAAACGGATCATGCAGCTGTTCTGGCTTGAGTTCACTGCCTTGCTCCAGATAAAGCTCCATCAGCTCTTCATCAAGCTCAACAACCTGATCGATCAAGGCGTCATGGGCGCTCTCGACAGTGCCAAATGCGGGCGTGCGATCGTATTGCGGTTCAAAATAGCAATCGATGACGTCGTCGCCATCAGCGGTAGGCAGGTTGATCGGCAACAACGTCGGACCAAACGTGGTTTGCAGTTCATCAAGCAAAGCCGCCAGATGTTCTGCATCGCTATCGATCTTATTGATGATCACCATGCGGCACTTTTTACGTTCGCCTGCTGTTTTAAATAGCTTTTCGGCAACGTTGCCAACACCTTCAGTCGCATCAACCACCAAGGCACAGCTTTCTACAGCCGGCAGCACACTGATGGCTCGACCAATAAAGTCGGCTGTTCCCGGTGTATCTAACAGGTTCACTTTATGTTGATGATGGGTGAAGTTGAGCCAGCTGGTGTCGATCGATTTTTGCAGTTCGCGCTCTTCCGGATCGAAGTCGCTGACGGTGGTACCGCGGTTTAGTTCGCCAAGGGTATTGATGGTGCCTGTATGAAAAAGAAGTTGTTCGCTAAGGGTAGTTTTACCTGCGCCACTTTGGCCAAGTAGGGCGATATTTCTGATGTTATCTATGCTCATTTGAGGCGTCTCCGTGGAGTTATATTTTTATCGGAAATGCAGTCGAGGGAGAGCAACCCTCATCGGGGCCAATTGTGGCTGTGGATCAAGCGCCATCTGGAGACAAATCCCGTAGATGGCGCGGCTGATTTTGTCATAGCCAAATACCTCTGTTACGGAGATTTAGCCCAGTGTGCGCCTGCCCTTAGCCGAGTTCGTTGACATCGATCAGTCATCAAGACGAATAGCGGGTTCGAAACCAAACCACGGGAAAGTAAAGCAATGCCCCTGCCAGGCCACAGTAATAACATAGCTTATGCAGCAGTGAGACGGAGATCAGGCCGAGAAAATCATTTGATTTTGTGAAGGGAAAGAAGGGTTCAACATCGGCGTGCATAATACTGTCGAGCAGAACATGGCTGAAGCTACCAACCAGCGCGCTAATAACACTTACCCACCAGCTTATCGGCAGGTATTGAATCAGTCCCATGAGTTTTAAGCCAAGCTCGGAGAGATATTTGCCGGTTAACGCGGCGATAGCAGCAATCAGTACCGCGCCGATATAGGTATGGGTGAATCCATGCAGATGCCCTTCGCCACTGATCAGAACAATCAGCGGCTGAATATCCATCACTATTTGGGTCCAACCAAACACCATCAGGCTGAAGCTGCCCTGCATCAATGCCTTGATGGCGATACCAGGACCCATGTGGACCGGGGTAAAAGGCATGGGCTAGTTAAAAACCCGATCAAGAAATGGCATGACGTAGCCTTTTTTATGGGTAGTAAATGCAGAGTAATAGGTTTGCTCACCCAGCAAATAGCGATTCACTTCCCAACGCATCGACTTCGCCATAGATAAGGATTTAAACGCCATCGCCAGTTGGAAACCCAGGTAGCAGATCAAGACAACGCCAAACCAATCGCTGACCGCCATACCCTGTTGCGATACGTTTTGATAAAGCATCTGCGCGGTCGCAAACGTCAACAAAGCAATAAGAACAAACTTAGGTAAGAGCAGCGCGTGATAACGACGAATCATAAGGTCTTCACTGGTGAAGTGAAGATTTTTAAGGGTATTGGAAACCTCTTTTACCGGGATGCCATTGAGGTACACCATCCACCGGTTCTCTGCAGATTCCACCAAAACATCCGAGGATTCGCGCCAGCGATGGATGACCATGGAGACAACAACCGAATAAACAAACTTCACCAGTAACAGGTAGCCCAGAGCGGCGGGGTAGCCAGCCACCGTAATTGCCATACAGGCAATAATCATTACCCCAAATTGGGTCGGTCCGTAATAATCACTGGCACTACTCATATTGACTCCTTTCAAAGCATCATCCAACAGATTACTAAGGTTCAGTGTATCGGTTATTTGTAAGTAATTTCAGTGAACTACCACAAGTTTCAGCTCGCAGTAGAGATGTACAAACCAAATCCTATGGAAATCGACTGCGTGATGAAAAAAGCAAGCATGAAGAGTGTTTCCCCATGCCCGCTCTAGTGCTTAGCCAGTACTAACTGCTCTTAGGGCAAAGCTATTTCAACATCACTAAGTACTTTACTGCTGCACGCCAAAACAACACCTGCTTCAATTTCTTCCGGCGTCAGAGTCATCTGGCTGTTCGACTCCACGTCACCTTTGACTACCTTGCATTTGCATGAACCACAAACACCCGAACGACACGCACCTATAATAGGTAATTGCATCTGTTCGGCGGCTTCAAGCAGGCTACTCTCTGGTGCTACCGTCGCCGACTTACCGAAACCTGGCACTTCGACAGTCACAACATCAGCGCTGGTATCGGATTCGTTTAAGTTCGCGGTCTCACTAGATGCTGGCACTTGGCCAAAGCTCTCCATATGGTAGCGGCTCATATCAAAGCCACGGCGTTCAAGGCAGGTTTCCAGCAATGCCATAAACGGGGCTGGCCCGCAGGTGTACACCGCCCTCCCAGTTAACTCTGGCACCAGTTTTTGAAACAGATCCTGATCTAATAAACCACTGTGATATCCAGCCTCTGAGGTGTCAGATAAGACGATATCCAGCGTCAAATTGGCATGAGTTTCAGTGAGCAGATTAAGCTCGTCGCCAAAAATCAGGTCCTTACTGCTGCGGGCAAAGTAGACAAAGTGAATACTCGCCTGACTTCCCGTATCCAGAAGGTAACGTGTCATCGACATCATTGGCGTAATACCGCTACCCGCGCTGACAAACACATAATGTTCACTCTGGGTGCAGTCCGCTAAGTTAAATGCACCCGCAGGATCGGATAGAGCGAGATTCATGCCTGGAGCAAGCGTATCAAGCAGGTGGTTAGAGACTACGCCACCATCAACTCGTTTGATTGTCACCGCCATAGAGCCCGGCCGAGATGGGGTTGATGAAAGCGTATAAGCTCTCTGCTGAACCACTCCGTCAATCTCAACCTGTACCGTTGTAAACTGACCCGGCTTATAGGCGACACCTTTGGCATCAAACAAAAATGTCGCAGTATCGTGAGTTTCCTGAATACGCTCACGGCAGCGCATTTCGGATATTGCAGGATTCATCATATTCAATTCCTGAAGCTCGCCGCAGGCCATAATCCTGCGACGGACAAGCGAAGGTAAGTTAGGCGCTCAAGCAATCAGCCAAGTCTTGCTCAACTGTGGTGATCAGCTTCAAGCCGGTCATCTCGTTTAGCGCGGTTAACAGATTGTCGGTCAGGAAAGCTGGGGCCGTAGGGCCAACCCGAATATCTTTAATGCCGAGAGACAGCAGGGTTAACAGAACCGCAATCGCTTTTTGTTCAAACCAAGAAAGAATTAACGACAGAGGTAGTTCATTCACATCACACTCAAACGCTTCGGCCAGCGCCAGCGCCAACTGGATAGCTGAGTAGCTGTCGTTGCATTGGCCCACATCTAGAAAACGTGGGATGCCGTTGATATCGCCAAACTCCAGGTCGTTGAACTTGAACTTACCGCAAGCCAGGGTCAGCAGCAGGGAGTCATCAGGAAGTGCTTTCGCCAGTTCGGTGTAATAACCACGTTCCGCTTTATCACCGTCACAGCCACCGATCAGGAAGAAGTGTTTAATATTGCCTGCTTTGACTTGATCAATGACCGCAGGCGCCGCAGCCATCAGCGCATTGCGCGCAAAACCTGTCGTGGTGTAGTGCGGGATCTCATCATATTTGAACCCTTCCAGCGAAAGCGCCTTTTCAATCACCGCGCTGAAATCATCACCGTCAATATGCTTCACACCCGGCCAACCAACAATGCTGCGGGTAAACAAGCGATCTGCATACTGCCCTACGTTCGGGTCGATAAGGCAATTTGATGTCATCACTATAGCGCCCGGAAAATTGGCGAACTCTTTCTGTTGGTTTTGCCATGCAGAGCCAAAGTTACCGACCAAGTGCGGATACTTTTTGAGTAGTGGATAGCCATGCGCTGGGAGCATTTCACCGTTGGTGTAAACATTGATGCCTTTACCTTCGGTTTGCTGCAGGATCATCTCCAGATCACATAGATCATGACCAGAGACCAAAATCGCCTTTCCCTTTACCGCTTTCATGTTGACCTGTACTGGCTCAGGGTGGCCATATTTGTTGGTCTCACCTAGGTCCAGCATCTCCATCACGCGGTAGTTGAGTTTACCGATTTCCATTGCCGTCGCTAGCAACAGCTCCATTTCAGTCGGGTCGTTGCCCAGTAGCGCCATAATGCGGTGGAACTCCGCAGCAACCTCGGCATCAGTCTGTTCAAGGATGCGCGCGTGTTCCATATAAGCGGCCACACCTTTTAAGCCATAAAGACATAGCAGGCGTAACCCCAGAATATCTTCGTTGATTGACGCCAGACCTCGGTTGACAGCTGCATTGGGCGCTTCCGCTAACAAGGCGGCTTTGTCTTCTTCAAGGTCCCACGTTGCCGCACCGTCCAACTGTTCTGGCGCAACGCCAGACAACATACAAGCGTGCTCGTAACGAACTTTTAAGCTATTCCGGTAGCCTTGAGCAGAACGAATGAATTCGATAAGGCGTGCTTCGTCAAAGTTAACGTTGGTGAGGGTGGAAAAGAAGGCTTTGGCGACATAGCTATCGATCTCGCCATCAACGATATTAAATTCCCGTGCCTTCAAGGCGTAGGCCGACACGCCCTGCAACATGTAAACAAGTACATCCTGGAGATCAGATATGTCTGAGGTTTTGCCACACATACCCTGTGCGTAAGAGCAGCCGTTACCTGCCGGGGTTCGAATTGTGTGCTCACACTGAATACAAAACATAATTGGTTACCTGAAAATAGTGGCGAAAGCTCGTTTGCTAACGCCTGAAACAAAAACTGAAATCAGGTAATCAACTAATGTGCCAAAAATTAATATCGTTAATTATCAATACGATAATTAGAAACAAAAACAAGGTCGATGTAAAAAACACATCATCAAGCCGTTGTACTTATGACATCACGATGTGAAAAACACAACATACTTACGACTTTAAACCCAGCCGCTGAGCCAATCGGTAGAAGTTGCCACGATCCATTTTCAGCGCTTTCGCGGTCTGCGACCAGTTGTGCTGATGTTCATCCAGCGCTTGTTGGATAAGCTGACGCTTGAATGCTTCCACTGCCTTGGTTAGTCCCGCTTCAGGAACAGCGGAGCTGGCAGCTGGCGTATCAGCCTTCTGACTGGATCTATTCTCTAACGGTGCAGTCGCCCCATCACCCAAGTCGAGATGGTCAACATCAATTCTCACTTTGCCTAATCCTGGCTGACGGGCTTTGAGACTGGCGCGTAATAGCAGGTGCTCTAACTCTCGTACATTTCCCGGCCAGTCATACTGCATAATCGCCTGCAATGCCGAGGGGTGCAGAGCCACTAGCTCCATACCCAGTTTATGCTGAGCCTGTTCGAGGAAATAACCAGCTAATACGGGAAGGTCTTCTTTATGCTCCCGCAAGGGTGGCACAACTAATGGAAACACCCGCAAACGATGATAGAGGTCACTACGAAAACGGCCACGAGCCACCTCGTCAGCCAGATCGCGATTAGTTGCAGCGATCACACGCACGTTAACCTGTAGGTTGCGATCCGCGCCCACCCGCTGGATCTCCCCCTGTTGCAAAGCACGCAACAGCTTTGCCTGCAGGCCAAGCGGCAGTTCGCCAACTTCATCTAAGAACAGGGTACCGCCATCAGCCAGTTCAAATTTTCCCATGCGATCGCCGTCGGCCCCAGTAAATGCGCCCTTAACATGACCAAACAGCTCACTTTCGGCGACGCTTTCTGGCAATGCCGCACAGTTTACATGCACAAGCGGCGCGCTGACTCGGCGGGACTCCATGTGCAATGTGCGGGCGACCAGTTCTTTGCCCGTCCCGGTATCACCGGTGATCAATACGGATAGATCAGAGCCTGCCACCATGCGGATCTCTTCCCGCAATTTTTCAATAACGGCACTGTTGCCTATGATCTCCCCTTCCCGGCGACGGGCTTCCTGCACCAGTTCCTGTGCAATGGCTTGCTGCTGTGCTTGGGCCTGGCGTAATTGCTCGACCAATGCGACATTGCGAAGTGCTGCGCCAGCAAGGGCTGAAAATGTCGCGATCTGCTCATCACTGATCTCCTCAAACACCCCCACCTCGAGGGCGTCTAAGGTCAAAACTCCGACCAAGTTATCTTCGGCGTACAAGCTGCAACCGAGGCAGGCATGGACATCCAGCTCCCTTTCCGTATCCAATGCCAAGCGACCATCAAATGGGTCCGGGAGCTGGCTATCATCAGGGAATCGAATAGGCAGTCTCGACGCCATAATCACTTGCAATCGTGGATGGTGCTCCGGTTTAAAGCGCTGACCAAGCAGTTCAGGGGCTAAGCCGTGCAATGCGGCAGGAACTAGTTCGTTACCGTTGTATACGAGCAGCGCGGCAGCATCACAAGGGAACACACGGGCAACCGATTGAATAAGGCGTTGGTAAAGCGCCTTAGCAGGCATAGAAACCGAAAGGTCAAGTGCGATTTCAAGGATCGCTTTATCTGTATCTAATCGAATGGACAATGCCGTTCCTTACCAAGCATCGAGAGGGTAGCAGAGCTTGAGCCTATTGTGAGCGAAAGAAAAGTGCACGAGCTATTTTCGCTTTTTTATGTTCATTCCAATCAAAATGCCGCCATAAAGGAAAACGACCCAGAGTGAAAATGGCACGACAACCCAAACCTTAATATCGAAAATGGATTTGATTCCGAGTAGGCAAACCATCAAAACCAACGAAACAAAACAGATCAGAATTCCCTTCTCATGCTTTTTCATTCTTCACGCTCCATCGTAAGAACAAGGTTTACCCAAATACCACTTCCACACCCTGCTGCTTAACTACTTCAATATCACCTGCTGGGGCGGCTTTATCGGTAAGCAACAGGTTGATGCTGGCAGTATCGCCAATGGTCGATGGATAGATCTGGCCGAACTTACTGGAATCGGTAAGTACGATATTACGGCGGTTTTTCGCCAAAATCGTCGCGGCTAAATCCGCCCGCATCATATCGCGGCTGGTAAAGCCGGTGTCTTGGTGAAAACCATCAATACCAAGAAACGCAGTGCTGAAATGGATGTTCTCGATGCAAAGCTTGGTCAGCGGGCCGACCAGGCTCTCTCCCTGATGTTGGTATACACCACCCAGCAGAATGATATTGGCAGACGAGTTGCGGATCAGATGGGCGATATACGCCGACGGCGTAATGATGGTCACGTCACCACGATCAGCCAGAGTGCGGGCTAACAACGCATTGGCGCTGCCACCTTCAATTAATACGGTTTCGTTGGGTGCAACCAAGTCGGCAGCTTTGTTTGCCAGCGCCTGCTTGATATCGAAGCGCACCTCTAACCGGGAATCCAGATCATCACTTTCCAGCGTCATGGCGGCACCATGAACCCGTTTCAGATACCCCTGTTTCTCGAGGAAGTTAAGATCCTGACGAATGGTTACACCGGATACTCCGAGGCTTTCCGACAGCTCGGTCACCTGTACCCGCTTACGGTCATTCACTAACTGAAGAATTTCGCTTTGTCTTGGATTCACCGGGCACCCTCAGAGACACTTAAGATTGATACACATAACACTGATACACATAGACAGAGAGGGCCAGTATAGCCCTCTCGTTCTTTCATATGAAACTCAAATGAAACGCTTAGTTAAAGTAGATCAAAGCTCATGTTCGGTACGAGCGATGATGTCGTCCTGAGCATCGGGTGACAGCGCGGTAAAGAACGCCGAGTATCCTGCGACACGGACCACCAGATCTCGATATTGCTCCGGGTTTTCTTTTGCTGCCAACAGAGTATCTCTCGACACGATGTTGTACTGCACATGCCAGCCTTTATGGTGGTTGAAGAAGGTACGGATCAGCATCGATAGTTTGAGCTTATCGCTCTCTGATGCCACCGCCGCCGGAGACAGTTTCTGGTTCAGCAATACGCCCCCCAGGATCTGGTTGGCCTGGATCTTACCGACCGAGTTATAAACCGCGGTGGGTCCTAAACGGTCAGAGCCAGACGAAGGACTCGCCCCTTCCGCCAGCGGAGTTTTGGCCTTGCGACCATCCGGCGTGGCCATGGTAGACGCACCAAAGGGCACATTTGCAGAAATACTGGAGGTGCCTGCGTAATACCCACCACCGATAGGGCCACGGCCGAAGCGAGTATTTACAAACTGCTGCAGTTCGTCGATATACACCTGATACGCTTCAGCCAACAAAGCGTCCACTGCGTCATCATCGTTGCCGTACTTAGGCGCGAAGTTAATCAGTCGCTGACGCAGTTGCTCCTGCTCGGCACCGACAAAGTCTTCGGCCAGTGCTTTGGCGAGCTGAGGCTGACTTATTTGAGCCTGACCGTTTAGAGGAGAGTCAAATACAAGGTGCTTGATGGCAGCAAGGCTGTTACCCAAGTTAGCAATGCCTACCTGCAGACCGGAAACCCAATCGTACTTAGCACCGCCCTCTTTCACAGTTTTTCCACGGGCCAGGCAATCATCCACCAGAGATGAACAGAAGATATCCTGCGCCTGCTGTTCCAGCACCGTATCCACCACGGTATCTATCTCTATCGACTTACGGGTATAGAAACGGATCTGCTCCGCCCAGGACTCAGTGACGTCGGTGAAGCTTTCAAAATTGCCTTTTGCCAGCGACTTATCGTGAGGCAGAAACGCCTTACCCGTGGTGGCATCAATACCTTGATTCAGTGCCGCCAGCAGGATACGGGCGAAGTTGATAAAACTCATACCGGTACAGCGATAACCCCACTTACCCGGTACCGCCGTTTCGATACAACCGATGGCGGCATAGTTGTATGCGTCTTCGCGCTCGACACCCAGCTTGATGAACTCAGGAATAACAATCTCATCGTTGTTAAACGCTGGCATACCAAAGCCACATTTAATCACTTCGATACAGCCCATCAGAAATTCCTGATCCAGTCCTTCGTGATAACGAACGCTTAGGTTTGGCTGCGTCGATCTCAGCTGACCACAAGACTCAAGAATGGCCCAGGACAATGGGTTCACCGCATCTTCCGGCTCACCGGCGGCATTCAATCGCTGCCCACCGATACAAACGTTTTGATACAGCGGCGAACCTGCTGATGCCTTTGAATGGGCGCCAGAACGGATCTTGTTGACCTCCAGAAGTTTAAGCCAGCAGCTCTGCAGCAACTCCAGTGCAAACGCTTTTTGAAGCTTGCCACTAGATAGATCCAACACGTAAAACTCATTCAGAAACTGGTCCATGCGGCCAAACGATACCGAGTGACCGTTCGACTCGATCTGCAGCATCAACTGTACGAAGTAGCTCAGCTGCAATGCCTGCCAGAAACTCTGCGGCGGCTGGTGAGCGACATGGCGGCAGTTTTCAGCAATCATCGCCAGCTCTTGCCTACGTGACTCCCGCGGTTCTGATTTCGCCATCAACTCTGCCAAATCGGCATAGCTCAGCATGTGCTGCTGAATGGCCGTTAAAACAATCTCCACCGAGTGATAGAACTGCTCTTTTTTCAGTCCATCAAATGTGGCCACATCGTTCGCCGCACGGTGTGCGCGCACTTCGGCGATCAAACCATCCATGCCCAGCGACAGGATCTTTTCGTTATCTACCGCAAGATGCGCATCACCCGAGGTCATATTGCCTTCGGCTTTAATGATGGTGCTGGCCAAAATCTCCTGCTGCTGCTCGGTAAACATGCCATAACAACGGTCCTGTACCGTTTTGCCACGCCAGTAAGGCGTTAACTGATGAATGCTTTGTTTGTCCTGCTCGGTCACGGCAAAACCGGCACCGGGACGATCTGCCAGCTCATCGATCTCCGCTTCAATCCAACGCACGGTATATTCGGGAAATATTGGCGCTGCACGCACTTTACTGGCCTGGTTCCCCACGATCAGCTCGTCATGTTTAATCCAGATAGTGCGGGTACGCAGATGCTCCTGCAGTGCCAATGCCCGCTGCAATATCACCGGCTTGTCTTCGTTGGCCTGATAAGCGCGGGTATACGCTTCGGCCCGCTCAGTACAGATGGGTGGCGTAACAATGTTTACCAGCGCCGACTTATGGGCTTGGATACGTTCGGGAAGAAAATTCAGGTCCATGGTTAACCTCTTACAATCACGTTAAGTGGTGTCTGTTCACTTGCGTAGGCTTGCGCCCACTGCAGCAGTTCGGGGTTGTTCAGCGGCTTGTCTGAACAGAAATAGGGCATGTCCAACAGGCGGTATTTATTGATACCTAAGGTGTGATAAGGCAGCAGGTGCAGCTCACGACAGTTTTCATTTGCGTTGCTGTCGCCAGACGGATTTAGACCTGCAGCAAAATCCAGAATCGATTGAAGCTCCTGTTGGGTGTCGTTAAAGCCAGGTACCACAGGCACTCTGATCACGATGCGTTTGGCGATACCCGACAGTTGGCGGAGATTCTTCTTGATCCGTTTCAGCGAGCCTTTGGCCCATTGCAGAAACTTGTCGTCATCTGTGTGTTTCAGGTCCAGCAGCCAACAATCAATAAAAGGCGCGACCTTAGCAATATTGTCCCAAGGCACGTGCAGACAGGTTTCGATGGCGGTGGACACACCCACTTGCTGTAATCGCTGAGCCAGGTCTGCCACCAGCGCGGGCTGCATCAGTGGCTCACCGCCGGAGAAGGTCACGCCACCGTTGCTCTGGTCATAAAACGCCTTGTCTTTCATCAACTGCTCAAACAGGGCATCGGCCTCAGCCTGCTCACCACAGACAGTCAGCGCCTGAGTTGGGCAGACTTTTTCCAGCGCGATAAGCTGTTGTTCAGTGATCGCCTGACGGTGAATGGTTAAACCTTTGTCGGTTCTGGTTATGGCTGGGCACATCTGGACACAAAGGTCACAGTCGTCCAGGCAGCTGCGCTGGTCAAACAGCAGGGAGTGTTTGTGACTGCGACTCTCAGGGTTCTGGCACCACGGGCAAGCCAGGCTGCACCCTTTCAGAAAAAGCAGGGTGCGTATGCCATCACCATCATGGGTGGAGAATCGCTGAATATTGAAAAACATCTCGGCTCCGCTCAGTGTCCAGATTTACTTTATTGAAATCTACAAACTTTCATTTGAAACTTCAATTGATCAAAATCAAACCAGCAGAGGGTTGTCAGATCTATAGTGCAAACAACACTAGGCAACGAGATAAATAATCATGATTGAACTGTATCTGGATACGGCAGATGTCGAACAAGTCGCACGCTTCAGTAAGTGCCTGCCACTCAAAGGGATCACTACTAACCCGACCATCCTGGCACAGTCCAATAAAGGGCTTAACCAGACGCTGAGAGATATGAAAAGCGTGCTCGGCAACAATCCTACCTTTCATGCTCAGGTGATCAGTCAAGATGTACAAGGCATGGTGGAAGAGGCAAAACAGCTCAATGAACTGCCTTACGATATGGTAGTGAAAGTACCCGCCACAGAAACCGGGCTGGCAGCCATAAAGCTGATGAAGCTTGAAGGAATAAGGGTTCTGGCCACCGCTATCTACTCAGCCCAGCAAGGATTTTTTGCCGCACTGTGTGGCGCTGACTACCTGGCTCCCTATGTGAATCGGATTGATGCCATTAACGGATGCGGTATCGATGTGGTGGCTGATTTGCAGATACTGCTGGACCAGAATGGACTGGAAACCAAGATCCTTGCTGCCAGTTTTAAGAACACGCAACAAGCGATGGAAGTGATGAAGCTGGGCATTGAAGCGATCACGCTGCCCGTAGATGTTGCCGCGCAAATGTTTGCGCATCCATCAGTAACACCAGCAGTGGAGCAGTTCAGAACCGACTGGAAAAACAGCTTTGGTGATAAGCTTTCATTTGAAAGCTAATTAATTGCAAAAGCGCGGCAATGGCCGCGCTTTCTGCTTCCAGTATTAATATAAAGACTAATCGCTGGTTTGGACGCCGTCCAAATTACCCCAGGGCTCCAATGCAATATCCTGCACCCCATTCCAAAAGATGATGGGCAACGGATTAGGATCGACATACCCCGCAAATGTTGAATCCTCAATGACATCAGACGGCAGCGCATCAAACACCAACAGCTCGGCGAACATGACGTTGCTGTCGTATTTCAAGATATCGGCCACCTCCCCCCAATAAACAAAGTCATTGGCTTCCATCCACTCAGTCATGGGGGCGGTACGTAGAATCCTATCCTCGCTGGGGTAAGCAATGGACACATCCACGGTGATCTGTTCATCGATATCCAGCACTTCGATCAAGATGCCATCCGTTTCATCCACAACGTAGTCAAAGGCATCAGATGGCGGCTCAATTAACAGCCCCAGTTGATTTGGATCTGTCAGATCCATGCCCGGGATATATCGCTCCAATGCTATCAGCGGGTCAAAGCCACCAGCGTTGGTTTGTGCTTCCAACACGCTGAATCTGGGTTTTGGCTCTTCCTCATCAGGATTAATCACGTAGGTTGACCATTCGGCTCGGAACCCGTTCAGGTTCTGTCCCGCTGACTGGTAAACGTTCAGTGATACCGCATAGACGGATCGTTTCTGTTCTGGATAAAAGCGTATTTTGGCCAGCTTAAAATGGTCTGGTAAAAAGGCTGCTTCAAAGGCTTTCACCTTATGGTGAGGGATCTCGAAGTTAATGAAGATCGCCATTGGATCTTCAAACAGGGAGAAGAATAGTTTGGGCTTTTCCAACCCAGCGTAGATCTGAAGACCTTGGTAAAGATCCTGAACAGCGAAGTACAAGGTAGGCAGTTGTGGTGGCGGCAATACCTGTGGCTGCGTTTGCGCCACGCCAAACAGCGTATTGAACACCGATTCAGGGGGCTCCCCCTGCAGCACACAACCGATCAGGTTTGAAAACAGCTGAGATGCGTTGGCAGATGCAAAGGCAGCGGCACAAATGCCCGGCCCACCTTGTGTCACCTGTACCGGCGCGGTGGTGGGCTGCATCATAAACTCGCTTTTGGTGGCGGTCAGCAATGCTTTAGTGCCAGGCAACAGGAACTGGCTCCAGGCAAAGTCGTGTTCCACGTTTAGCCGGCGGGACTTCAGCGCGTAAAAGCCACCACTAACGGAGCTGCCGTCATAATAAACACGGGCAGCACTGCCCTGGGGACCAAACAGCCTTTCACCTGCATCAAGAAATGCTTCAGAGAAACGCAGCTTTTTGATCTGTTTCGGCTCGCCCGAGCGACGCTGTTTTATCGGTACCGACCAATTCAAACTCCCTTCTTGCGCAAGCAGATATCCCTGCCACATACCATCATCCACGGTTGATGAAACTGGCGTGGGCACAGCACTGAACAGTGTCAGCAGGTCGGTGCCAGGAATCGCTTTATAGCTGGCGAAGCGGTATAGCTGCGGTTGTTGCAAGCCAGGTACGCTGACAAACGTCTTAAGCTCAATTTTTGTCCCCTGCTCCGCTCGGCTGGTTTCACCAATATCGGCGATCACATAGTAGTGTTCTGGATACCAGGCATTCACCAACCAATCGAGCCCTTTATCTCGCAAGTAACGCTCCAGCTTGGCGTTCAAAGTTTGCGATCCCAATACCGTCAGCGGTCTGGATTTAGCCAATGCGAACGGCGGTGTCAGGCCAATGTTAAAGGCAAAGCCAGCCGCTTGTTGTGGGTCGACTTTCCACACCAGCAGTCCACGATTTTCCACTTCATAGGGGAACACCGGGGGTTCCAGGCCGGAGATAGTCGACTGCGAGAACGCAGCAGCTAAGCGACTCCCACCAAAGATATTATTTCGGATCTGGGTGAGTATGAGCTTTTCATCAGAGGTCAGCGCGTGGGCATTGGGTGTGTAAAAGGTAGTGAGCAGTGTCAGTTGGAACAGTACGGCGGTTAACAGCGAATACAGCTTAATGACTTTCATAACGTGTCCTTATGGCGCAAAGCAGGCTATCGAGCTCCGGCAACCACAGAAAACAGACCCGTTTTCTTGTCAGAACAACTTCTCAACACATTGCTAATTCACTAGGTTTAGGCGAATAGATCAGATCGCGCCAATCTAGACGCCGGGTATATTTGCAGGCAGTGAAATAGAGATAGGTGTACAAGGTTTAGCTAAAGAAGCTTCAACAAGCCGCTTCAACGCGATTACGGCCGGCTTCTTTTGCTTGATAAAGCGCTTTATCACCTCGATGTAAAAGGTCTTCAATAACACGTTTATTCGTTTCTGAGGGTCGGACACTAGCCACACCAAAACTGCATGTAGACCTGATCTCAGACTTCTCATGCATTAGCTTATGAAAAGTAAATTGCGTCCTGATTCTGTCTGCGACGGCTATTGCCTCTCTTGTATCACAGCCGGGAAGCACGATGACAAATTCCTCTCCACCGTAACGTGCAATCCAATCTATTTCTTCCCGCAGGTTGCTCCTTGCCAAAGCCGCAAACCCTTCGAGCACCCTATCGCCAACATGATGACCGTAAACATCATTAACTCTTTTAAAATGGTCTAAGTCGGCGAACACGACACTTATCGGGTAGGACATACGCTCTGCTCTGGCGAACTCTTTTGGCAGAAACAGATTAAAAAAGCACCTATTGCGGCAACCCGTGAGCTCATCCAGGTAGGACCTTTCCTCTACTTCATTTTTCGAATGTACCAAGCGTTTGGCCATTGAGTAAGAAAAGGTGGAACAGAGACAAAAATACGCCATCGTAAAACCACCAGCCAGAACTTCACCAAGTAGCCCTAATGACATTACTTTCAGAGGGCCGTAGATCAGAAGGCCTGCGCCAAATGTTGCTGTTAGCAAAAAGAGGTTTCTTACCAATAGCTTGGGCCCTGCAGACACTAAACTATTGGAAGCATTAAAAGACAACAGTGCGGTTAGCACCATGCTAGCTGGAAACTTAAGCGCGTAAAAAGCAGAAAACACAGCATCAACAGATAGATTAAAATGCTCGGCTTTTTTTGAATTGATAAATCGGGGCACCACATATCTGGCAATACCGGGCCAAGTAACAGCAAACAATAAGATCCAGATATTGCTTACAGATAGCAGCTCGACGCCAAGAAGGTGCCAGGAAAGTAATAGCATCCCAAGCATGCCAAAAAGGCGAGCAGGAAAGTTGAATTTAACAATCGCGTGAACATTGTCCCCGACGTTGGCAAGTGTCACTGGTTTCGATTCTCTTAGGCACCCTTTGTCGCTATCAACACACCTATCACTTCTTAGGCTCATTTGGGCGTACCACGCTTAGAATGTAAAAAACGTAACAAGATCCTAGCGTTGTTGACCAACCAAAGTTTTGACCCATTCCTAGAAACGAAGAAAAAAGAGCTGCACTCTAAAAACAACGATCAAAAAAGCGAACACGGGCCACCATGTTCGCTTGTCCGCTGACTCAGGCTTATTAAGGTCTGGACTAAACACTAAGCCTGTACTGCTTTGGCAAACTCTTTTGCAAAGGCTTCAAAACTACGGGCTGGTTTACCCGTGGCACGTGCCACATCATCTGTCACGCAGGCGTAGTGACCTTCACTGAACCAAACCATAATCTCTGCCAGATGCTCTGCCAGCCAGTCATCCACACCCGCTTGTTTCATTTCTGCGGCAGCGTCTTCACCAGAGACAGCGACATAGCGGATTTCTTTACCCACAGCCCGGCTGATAATGTCAGCCTGCTCAGCAAACGTGAGCGCCTGCGGGCCAGACAGTTGATAGACCTCGCCCTCATGCCCTTCCTGGGTCAACGCGGCTACCACAACGGCGCCCACATCACGAATATCGACCACACTTTGTTTGGCATCTGCCAACGGCAGGAAGAACATGCCCATCTCATTAATGGTTGCCAGACTGCCGTATAAATTCTGGAAGAACGAGTTGGGCTGCACCAGGGTGTAGTTGATGCCAGACGCTTTCACCATCTCATCTGTTGCCGCATGAACACGAATGATTTCTGAGCCAGCATCGGCTTTTGCACCCATGCCTGACAGTTTCACGATCTGCTGGATACCTGCTGTCTTGGCAGCGGTCAGCACGTTTTCAATCCACTGGCGATATGAAGGATGGGCTGGCATAGCGACATAGATTTTCTTAACGCCAGTCATCGCCTGAGTCATCGCCGTGATGTCACCGTAGTCTCCCAAGCGAATCTGGCTATCTTCTAAATCAAACTTAGCGGCGGCTTCAGCCTTACGCACCATCACGCCAAAATCTGCATTTACCTGCTTAAGCTGATTCACCACTTCTGAACCTGTGTTACCTGTTGCACCGAGTATCAAAATATCCATGGGAGACCTTCTTTATTGCCTGTTTGCTGTCGATGTGGAGACTATAGATAATCCCTTTTAAATTGATTAGATGGTCATTTCGGGCTTTACTATCCCGTATTCGGGATAACACTCACTGCAGAAAACAATGTAAGCGACGTTAGATGAGAGAGATTTCCGGCCTGCCCCTGTTTGCAAAAGTTGTAGCACTGGAGAGCTTTGCAGAAGCCGCGCGCCAGATGGGGGTGCCCACCACCACAGTGAGCCGAAAAATCCAGCTACTTGAAGATGAACTGGGCGGCAAACTGCTAAACCGAACCACTCGCTCACTCTCATTAACAGAACTGGGGGAGAGAGTCCTGCCCAAGGCTCAGCTTATTGCCGACACGGTCACCGAGCTGCAACATGATGCAGACCAGCTCAGTGGCGAGCCGATAGGCACGCTGACAATCACAGCGCCACGCGCGCTCAGTCAAAGCCTGATCGCTCCGCTACTGGGCGAGTTCCTGACCCGCTATCCCACTATTCAGGTCAATCTATCAACGTCTAACCGTTTTCAAGACCTGACCAAAAGCAACATCGACTTTGCGTTCAGGCTGGGCCCGCTAAGTGACTCCTCGTTGGTGGCGTTGCCACTGTCTGAGGTCAAGTATGTACTCTGTGCATCACCAAAGCTGGTGAATGATATCGCCGAGTTATCTCGCCCCGAACAGTTAAGTCAGCTGCCCTGTATTCGTAACCATGTTGAGGGTTACTTCCTACCCTGGCAGTTCAATAACGGCAGGGAACAGTATGAACACCAGGCCGCTGCCCATGTGATTTGCGATGACTTTCTGGTGAGTCGCCAACTAGCCCTCGATGGTGTGGGCGTAAGCTATCTGCCCCACTCTTTGCTGAAACCACACTTGGATGAAGGCTCTCTGGTAAGCCTGCTGGAAGCTTGGATCCCACAAAACAGAACCATGCTGCTGGTATACCCAGACAGGCGCCACCTGCCCTTGAAATCACAACTGTTTGTTGAGTTTATGAAGGAGAAACGCCAAGCTTTTCTTAATCTTCTGAGTTAATCCGACAAGGGCTCTTGTCATTGCTGGGGAACAAAAGCAACAACTCGATTTCTTCCCAACGCCTTCGCCTTATAAAGTGCTTCATCCGCCTGCCTTATGCTGTTATCTACTGAAGGGGGGTTGCAGATCGTGACACCAAAACTGGCTGTTATGCGAATAGGCTTTCCTTCATAGATGACTTCGCTGTTTTCTGCGGCTTCTCGAAAACGTTCTGCCAGGCGCTTTGCTCCTTCTAGCGTTGTATTGGGCAGTAGCAACACAAACTCCTCGCCACCGAACCTGGCCAGAATATCCTCCTGTCTTTTTGATGCATTCAGTAGGTCCGCAAACGCGACGATAACCTTATCTCCAGCCATGTGCCCGTGGCTATCATTGACTTGCTTGAACAGGTCAAGGTCGCAAATCATCAGGCTAAGGTTGTAGTCCTGTCGATTCGCTTGACTGATTACCGAGGTCGCTTGCTCGTAAAAAAATCGGCGGTTGAACAAACCTGTCAAAGGATCAGTAATAGAGGCTTCTCTGTGCAGGGAGGCTTGGTCATCAAACAGCATCGAGTTCAGCCCCCCGTAAAGAGAGAAGATTGAAACTGCGAAGAAAAAAACATTGGTAAGAATAAAGTCGGCACGGTCTACAAAAAAATGCAAAACGCTAAACAAGACAAGCAACAACCCCGAACAAAGGCACAGCATGAGAGACACCATCATAATTCGCTCGCCTCGGGAGGTAACGTGAGGCTGTTTTCGGGTCAGCTTCATACAAAAAGCGTAAACACATGAGATGCATAAGAAGATGGTGACACTGCGAACGGATAGCTGGTCATTCACATAGGTGAAGCAATAGATTTGAAAAAACAGATACGCCAAGGCACATAAAAGCAAACGCCAGTCACATAGTATTTTCCAGGGATATATCCCCTTGCGAAGCATCATCCCGGCTAACAAAGAAAACATATACAGAACGAGGCATACCTGAACCAGTGACACTGAGACCAGTGTGCCGACATAAGGCCTTGCTCCGAGAGCCAGAAAGGTGAGGAAGTTCATCAAGAAACAGAAAGTAAAGCAACGAACACTACAGGAAACTTCATTGCCGACTCTGGGCGTGCCTAGGTAAAGGTAGAGAGCACAAAGAAAGCTCACCAACGCATTCAAGCTAAACACCAACAGTATGAAGTGCGGAGGGAGTTCCATTACTCAACCGCTTTTTATTCCTAATCCCCTGACTCATTAAGCATAGAACAGTTAATAAGGTTGAGAGCGTTTGCTCAGATTAAGGAGACACTTACCCTTTAGCAAAACTAAGTGACGATTTCCGTTAACACCTCTGTTTTCACCGAGTTGGCGATAAAACATTGTTCGTGGGATTGGTGGTGTATCTCATCCAGTTGCTCGTAGGTCGGCTGTTTATCGCCAGAGAAAATCACCTTGGGCCGCAACGTCACCTTGGTCATCGCCATCTTACCATCGGCATCTTTGGCCATAACGCCGACAGCGTTGTCGACATAGCTATCAACAATGAATCTGTGTTTGGCGGCAATAGAGAGAAAAAACAGCATATGGCAGCTGGAAAGCGAGGCCACAAAGGCTTCTTCTGGATCCACATTGGCTTCTACTGAAAGCGGCAACGGCACTACGTGTGGTGATGACGAAGCAGGCACCGTCACCCCACCATCAAACTGCCACTGATGACCGCGACTGTATTGGTTATCGATAAAACCCTCAGCTTCACTCCGAGCCCAACTCACTTCCGCCGTGTATTCAGCCATCTACTTGCTCACCTGATTGCAAAGGGTTTAAAAAGTAGATCGAAACCGTCAACACAACAAGAGGCGAGACGGATTAACTCAGATTAAGCTGGTCCATTTTTTCCGGCTTACTGAACAAAAAACCTTGCATGGTATTGCAGTTCATTCGCGCAAGAAGTTGTGCCTGCTCGTTGGTTTCTACCCCTTCAGCCACTATGCTCAGATCGAGTTTACTTGCCAGCAACAAAATGGCTTCAATGATTCCCTGGTCTCTGTGGCTACCAGCGATGCCGGCAATAAATGAGCGATCAATCTTTATCTTATCCACCATAAGACTTTTAAGCCTTCCAATCGAAGAGTACGCAACCCCAAAGTCATCAATAGAAATACGCAATCCCAATGATTTGAGCTGTGCCAGTTGTTTTGATGTCCAATCGAGATCTGACACAATCGCTGTCTCTGTGATCTCCAGTTCAACTCGTTCAGGATCTACGCCAGCTCGCTCTATTTCACACTTCACTATCTCGACAAAGTCTTTATGTAGAAACTGATTCACCGACACGTTGATAGACATAAATTGCGAGGGTGACAGACTTTGGCTGGCTTCAGACAGCGCTTCTCTGAATACCCATTGCCCTATCTCATGAATAAGTCCGTACTCCTCCGCAACCGAAATCAGCAACTCTGGACTAACAAATTCCCCTTTACGCTGCCATCGTATAAGTGCTTCATAACCAGTAACGGTTTGTTCTGATGTAAGCACGATCGGCTGATAAACCATAAACAGCTCGTCCTGTTCCAGCGCCTGCTTCAAATCTTGGGATAGGTGGTGCCTCTCCGACAGGCGCTGACCCAATGCATCAGAGTAAAACTCAAACTGCCCTAATCCACTCTTCTTCGCCACATACATCGCGCTGTCAGCGGCTCTGACTAATTCATCAACAGTTGAGCCATCCTCGGGAAAAACAGAAACACCGATACTGTATTTAAGGTGGATCTTGTGGCCACAAATTAGGAAGGGGGTATTCTGGGTCTGTTGCAGACGCGTGACCAACGGCACTATCTGATTGGAGCCTTTTTCAAACTCCGCAATCACCAGGAACTCATCTCCCCCTAAACGAGCCGCCAGTTCCTCTTTTCTGACCACTGCGGCAAACCGTTCCCCCACTTCACGGATAAGTTGATCACCCACCTCATGGCCATAACTGTCATTGATCGATTTGAACCTATCGAAGTCCAGAAACGCGACAGCAATTTTGGTGTTTCGTCGTTTAGCGCCCGCCAACATGCTATCCAGCCTATCCAGCGCTAAGCTGCGATTAGGTAACCCGGTAATGGCATCAAAATACGCGTTTTGAACAATCGCCTTGTTGAGCTTTTTAATGTCCCTGATCCGCTGAATCGCATAAAAAGCCGAGGCGATCCCCAGCCAAACCACGCCCATCAACAACTCGTCGAGCTGCCAGTCTTCATGATCCCGGGTGAACTCAAAAAACGCCTCAACCATTTCGATCTCAAACACGACAAAGATAAAGGTCATTGATACCGTAAAGATGCACGCCAGCACGAAATCCAATCTTGCTGCTTTCTTTAGCCTTACAACGATTGAAGGCTGTAAATGCGGGGGAATGCTTGATCTGTCCAAATGAGACCCAGTGAGAAATCCTAGTTTTCAGCAAACTGAGAGCCAATAGATTCAGTGTAGTCAAAGCACAGCGGAGAGGCGCGTTTTCAAGTAATGAGGGATAGGAATGGGTCTGTTATCGACTGGAGTTAACTTCTACAGCCGATAACAGATAGTGCAGTTCAAGAGAGTCGGTAGAACCACGTTAAACCAGATGGATGCTATTCAAGTGGTAAATACATGTAGGTAGTACCCGATAGCTTTTTACAATCCGGGTCCAAAGCAAAGCCAGGGATCTCTCCTGCGACCTGAAAGCCCAATGAGGCATAAAGCGCCTGAGAAGCATCGCCGGTACGTGTATCCAAGGTAATGAGCTGCTTTTGAAGCTTTGTGGCTTTCGCCATCAACTCCCTCATTAGCTTCTTGCCAACACCATGGCGACGAAATCCTGAGTGCACCATCAACTTGGCTACTTCACAGCGGTGGGCCTGGTTCGGCATCATGGACACCTCAAGCTGCACCGTACCAATAAGCCGTTGCTCGTATTCCGCCAGCCATAGAATTCGCTCTCCACACCCGACTGCGGGAAACACGCTTGCTTGCCAAAACTGCTTTGCATCATCCGATGAAAGCGGCTCGACAAAGCCGATAGAAGCGCCCGACTTGACGCCATCCAACAACAATTCTGACAACGGGGTGAGATAGCTCTCCAGTGCTTCGGCGCTAGCCTGGGTGATAACCAATGACATACTCAGACTCCTTTCGTTAGCGCAATGATGTAACGCGCTGATGCGTCACCGGTTCGAAATGCGGAACCACCAAAAAGCTTGTAGCGCAGACAATCACCCTGGCTGAGTTGATACTCGTGTCCACCCACTTCAATGGTCAACGCCCCCTCGAGCATAAACAGGTGGTGTTCCAGCCCTGCTAACGGTGGCGCATCATAGGTGATGATTTGGTGGGATTCTATCTGGCCTTGTATCAACTCAGAGGCAAGAAACTGGGAAGGTGGGGAGACAGAGCGCCGCGAAAAACCATTCGCTTCGTCATGCCAAACAGACTGCTGTGTTGAACGAATCAGTGGCTCAAACTGCTGCTCCATCGGTGAGAGTAGTGTCGAGATTGGCACTCTATAAACAGAAGACAAACTACCGAGTGTCTGCGCCGTCGGGCTCACTTCTGCCTTTTCGATGCGGGATAGCGTGGCGCGACTTACTCCACTCTTTTCTGCTAATTGGTTTAATGTCAGTCCATGCTCACCACGCAAGCGCTTAAGGTGATTGGCCAATGCTGAATCCGATGGCTGCATATCTCTTTTCCTTAAATTCTTTCCCTAAACGTCTTTGCCTAAAAGTCTTTGTCTAAATTTTTATCCAAACCAAATATCGAGACCTGTTCTCATATTTGGGAATTTATTCATTTTGAAGAGAAAACTCAAGCTGCATTTAACGCGTGAGAGGAGCGACGGGCTGTGTGGGACTAGATAGCCACCCCGTACAAGGCGGCCAAGGGGGATCAGTCGTTGAACTATGCTTCGCGTTCTAATTTGGCAATCAGGCTATCGACGACCATCAAGCCATTCGCTTTTTCCATGTACTCATCTGAATCTTCATTTAACTTCTTAAGCTCCTTTGTCGCCGACGCTAAATGAGCTTTTAAGATCTGCTGAATGAGTCTTTTCTCTGAGGGACTGAACATTTCCGATCTTCCTTGCATGTGAAGTAACTCTGTTAAGCTAAAAAAGCGCCGAAATAGTTCGGCGCTTTTCTGGTACCTAATACCCCTTTTTAAACCGCGTTGATTCAGACATCACCGACTTCACCATCTTGCCAAACTGCTTATCTTTGGCACGACGATCTGCCAGTGACGCACTGTTTCTGGCCTGCTCTCGCATCAGCTTAAAGTAGTTATCCAAACGACGAGGATCTAACTCTCCAACGTCAACGGCCTTCTGTACAGCGCAGCCCGGTTCGCCATTATGCTGACAATCGGCAAAGCGGCACTGCTGCGCCAGCTCATCGATATCCGCAAAAGCCTGGTTCACGCCTTCTTCGCAGTCTGTCAGTTGCAGCTCACGCATACCCGGCGTATCGATCAACACGGCGCCCGTTGGCATTAAGTGCATGGATCGTGCGGTCGTTGTATGTCGTCCTTTGCTGTCATCTTCACGGATCCCAGCGGTTACCTGAACAGTATTGCCCATCAAGGTATTGGTCAGGGTCGACTTACCCACACCGGATGAGCCGAGCAATGAGACAGTGCGTCCCGGTTGGCACCAGCTTAAAAGCGGTTCACAGCAGTCCCCATCTAGCGCATTCACTGATACCACCATCAGTAACGGATCTAGCGCCTGTATTTGCTGCCGCTTGCAATCGGCGTCATCACAGAGGTCTTGCTTAGTCAGCACCACCACAGGTTCAACGTCAGCCTCATAGGCCAGTGCCAAGTACCGCTCGATACGACTCAAGTTAAAATCATGGTTTAGCGAGCAAACGATAAACAGCGTATCAACATTGGCAGCGATCAGTTGTTCCCCGAGCTTGGTACCGGGCGCCTTACGTTTAAACAGCGACTTGCGATCCAGTTGCCGCATAAAACGCTGGTCATCGTCCACCAGCAGCCAATCACCCAACACCATGCTGGGGAGAGAGGAAGTGATAGGCAGACTGAACTGAGCTTGTTCCATTTGCAGAACATATGCGCTGCGATGATGCGCGATGACTCGGGCTATCTGTGCCGTTTCATATTCGACTAACGACAGTTGCTGCTGAAAAAAGGGCTGCCAACCCAATAAAGTAAGAGAAATTGTAGAATTCATTTCTGTTCCCTACGCATACAAAAACAATGCTGTATGCGTGATAGCAATCATTGCTATGGGGACAAACAAATATGATTGACCCCAGTGAAGAGATTCACCGGGTAAAAGAAGGGATAAGCAGGAGTAATGTCTTGCCGCTGTGTCTTACGACACGCCACAAAAGTACGCTTTCTAAATGACCTACTTAGCCACTTTCACCGGGTGGGTGCGCACTACAATCATCAATATCTCCTGTCTTACATCTGCTTGGTAATCGGGCGGCAATATAACAGCTAGCCGACGGGCTGTATACGAAGATGGATCAAGGCTGGTGGTAATTAGCAGCGATCCAATAGCCCATTTAAAACGCTTCTCAGTCAGAAACAACGGCCAAAAAATGAACTTTGTCCTACGCTTATCAGTTAGTTAGTCATTGGTAATGCAGTTTGTTCATGAGTATTAAGACGCGGTTCCTGATCATCTTCCTTATCCTCTCTGTCATGCTTATCACTATCATGTTGTGTATACAGAGGATCAACCACCATAGCGACCAGGCGATCACAGCGGAACTCAGGCGCAATGATTCTCTTGAACTGGCTCACCAACTTCGTCAAAGCTCAGATGACCTCACTCGAATGGCGAGATCATTTGCCAGTACTGGCGAGCCAAGATACGAAAAATATTTCTATGAAATACTGAGCATCCGCGATGGTAAGTCACCTCGACCAACTGATTATGATGGTGTGTATTGGGACTATATAACCGCACTGTACGAGGATTACTCTCCCGCCAAAGGTGACAACACTAGCCTGGTGTCTTTATTTGAAAAGCTGGGAGCGACCCCTGAAGAGATGGACACCCTGCATATGGCGCTAGAGCGTTCAGACAAGCTCTCCTACATCGAAGTCGAAGCTTTAAACGCTATGAAAGGTCTGTTCAGAGGCAAAGATGGCAGCTTCTCGGTAACCGGGCAGGCAAACCAGGACTATGCGATAACGCTGCTCTACAGCAACGATTACCACCAGGCCAAAGCCACCATTATGCATCCCATCGCCAAGTTCTATGACCAAGTAGACGAAAGGACCGCAGCGCAACTGGATGCCAGCTGGGACAAACAGCAGCGTTATGAAACGATTGCTTTCTACCTGATCATTGCGACCGCCGCCTTCTTTTTGTATTCGATCTTCCATATCAGAAAAAAGATCGTTAACCCGATTCTTGAATTATCAGATGTGGCTAACCGCATTAAAGATGGCAATTCCGAGGACAGAGCCAGTATCAAAACCAATGATGAGATAGGCATGCTTGCACGTTCATTCAACGAAATGAACGACAACCTCAGTGGCGTCATCAATAAACTGGAACAGCTCTCCTATGTTGACTCGCTTACTCAATTGGCAAATCGGCGCGTCTTTAATCAAACACTCAATACGGAACTCAGAAGACATCAAAGATCAGGGAAACCTTTAACCCTGATGCTGGTCGATATCGATTTTTTCAAACGGCTTAATGACAGTGCGGGTCATCAAGCGGGAGATCATTGCCTGGCGGAAATTGCCGATGTGTTATCAAGTCACTTTGAGCGAGCAGGCGATCTGGTGGCCAGATACGGCGGCGAAGAGTTCGCTGTGATATTGCCTGATACTGACGCAAATGTAGTTGAAGACTTATGCCCGAACACCTGTAAAGCGATAGAAGACGCCAGGATCCCTCACCCGGATTCACCGATTTCTGACTTTATCACTGCGTCCATTGGTGCAATCAGTGTCATTCCCGACAGAGAAGTCACCACCGAATACCTGATCAAATCTGCCGATGACGCGTTGTATCAAGCCAAAGCTGGTGGAAGGAACCGTGCGAAAGTGGTCAACGCTAACCCTATGCTTGAATAGCCTGCCGTTTCAGCATTGATTCTCAAGATTTGATTGAAAGTGATTCAACCTAAGCAGCGGTACTGCCCTTAAGCACATGGGATTATTCTATAAACATTGATAATCAGCCCACATTGAGCTCATGCCATATCTTCTCCGTCATACCGTTCTTCCACTCGTTGCCGTGCTTGCTATTACAGGCTGTAATGCCACTTCCGCGCCGATAGAGAAAAGCAGCAGTGCTACCGAAACTCGCTATGAGATGGTGCTGAAATCAGAAGTAAATTGGGAACACTTAAACCCAGCCCGCGGTGATAAAAGCCCCAGCGCGGGCACGCTTTGGGGTGACCGAAATGGCAGACAGGCAACCGGTTACCTTTTAAAACCCACTGACGGCTTTAGCTCGCCCCCCCACATTCACAATGTCTCTTACCGCGGTGTCGTTATCAGTGGTCTGATTCACAACGACGACCCTGATGCGGCAAAGATGTGGATGCCAGCGGGTTCGTTCTGGACCCAGCCTAAAGGTGAAGTGCATGTAACCGCCGCCAAAGGCGATAACACCCTGGCCTACATCGAGATCGAAGAAGGCCCGTATCTGGTATGGCCCGCTATTCAAGCCTTCGACAATGGCGAACGCCCGGTCAATGTCGACCAATCAAATATCGTTTGGCTGGATGGTTCGACCATCAATTGGCTTCCCCACAACGACAGCGAGAACAAGCTAGAGATTGCTTACCTTTGGGGAGAGCCCAACGGGGACCAACATTACGGCGCGCTGATCAAACTGCCAGCAGGATTCAATGGCAAGCTTGTCAGTGAAGGGGAGTCGCTGCGCGCTATTGTGATTAAAGGCCAACCAGAGTATCAGTCGCCGGATCAGCAACAATCCAACAATCTGACACCAGGCAGCTACTTTGGTGCGGATGGAAGTTCAGAACATAAAATATCTTCGAACAGCACCACTGAGACCATTCTCTACCTCAGAACCAACAAGATGTTGAGGATCGAATAAGGCGTTGAACAGCGCAGCTCGGGCGGTCGAAACTTAAGACCGCCTGATACGGACAACCTTCATCGTTTCCATTTCAAACCCAGCCACCTTTTGCGTTTCGGGGTAATAGCTGAGATTCACCCGCGCACCTTTGAGTGACTGGTACTGCTTCTGCCGTTTGAACACAAAGGGCACGTCATAACCTTCAATCATGATGGTATGGCGGAACCAATCGCCTTCTTCCCGCTGAACATGAGAGGTCACCTTGCAGTTATCGGTCTGAATGAGGTTTGGACGTTTTTTCAGTAGTTTTTCAGGCGTGGTTTTCATGGTGATTTGGAGGCATTAATAATCATGACACAATGAGGGTATCTAAACACAGCAAAGACAGAAAGCATCAATCTGTATCTGTACCCACTTTGAACCAATGTAAAAAACTTCTCGCGAACACGAAGTTTTAGCTTTACACAAAGAAAATATCGACTATTCTGGATTTATCGAAATAAAGAGTATGCAAGATATGATTGCGAATGATGTGGCTGTTAAGCGCCTGGCAGAACTCGGACACCCTACCCGGCTGGCTATTTTTCGCCTGCTCGTGAAGGGCAACGCCACGGGTTTAAGTGTTGGCACCATTCAAGAACACTTGCAGATCCCTGGCTCCACCCTGTCCCACCATATCAGCCGATTAGTCGGTGCTGGATTGGTAGAGCAGCATAGAGAGGGGCGCACACTCTTTTGCCAGGCAAGAATGGCATCCCTGGACGAACTGATGACCTTCCTTACTGCCGAGTGCTGCACCATGTAGGTGTATCTTGGCAAGTGGCATCAGTAAGGCGTTTCGATCGCCTTTTTTAAAAATTTATATTTCCAAAATTCTAGAAAGATAGTTAGAAAAGAGAGTTAAAAATGCTTCCCGATTTTATGAGCAACAGCACTGGGTTAGCAGCACAACTGCAATCCGCCTTGGAGATGTTCCTCTTCTTGATGGTAGAGATCTCCGTATTATTTATTGTCATCAGTGCACTGGTAGGCGTCATCAACCAAAAGCTACCCGCGGAAAAGGTGCAGTCACTGCTTGGTGGACGTCACGGCAAAGGCTATTTCCTGGCAGCAGGGTTAGGTGCCATTACCCCTTTCTGTAGTTGTTCAACGATCCCCATGCTGATTGGGTTGTTGAAAGCGCGCGCAGGTTTTGGCCCAACCATGACTTTTTTGATCTCGTCGCCATTGCTGAATCCAATTGTGATTGCACTGTTCGTGCCCGTATTTGGAATTGAAGTGACTGTGGTATACGCAGCCATTGCCCTGACTGTTGCACTGGTAGCTGGCATGTTATTACAACGTTTTGGCTTTGAGCGTTACGTGCGTTCCAGCCTGTTGGAAGATGGTGCCAAAGCGGAGAGCTGTTGCGGCAACGCAGATTCGCCGTCCAAACAGAAAAAACGACCGCTGATTTACGGCGGCACGGCCAGAATGATGGCCAATACCGATGTTCAAGGTGCGCAGCTTACACTCGAAAAGCCTTGTTGTGGCGAGACAACAAAAGCAGAAACTGAAACCAGCTGCTGTACTGAACCTGCACCGCAAATGAAGGCTGCACCACAAATGAAGGCAGAACCCGAGCAGAAGCCCGAATCGGAGAAGAAAACCTCGTGCTGCGGTACGCCTGAGCCAAAGGAAAAAGCCAACTGTAGCTCCGAGACTGTACCCGCAACGGAAACATCCTGCTGTGGTGAGTCTGAACCAGCAGAGAAAACTTCCTGCTGCGGCAGCGATAACAAAAAACCTAAGTCGAAGATCGACTGGCGTCAGGCGTGGCGGGAAAGCACCAACATGTATCGCGAAATGCTGCCCTACATGACCATAGCCATGGTGCTGGGTGCATTTGTGCACGGCTTTGTACCGACAGATTTCTTTGCGGAAGTTGCCGGCGCTGACAACCCAATGGCGATCCCTGCGGCGGCAGTCATCGGTATTCCCTTGTATATCAGAGTGACTGCGCTGCTGCCTCTGGTCGGCTCGCTAGTTGCCAAAGGCGTGAGTCTGGGCGCAGTGATGGCACTGACCATAGGTGCAGGGGGTGCCAGCATTCCTGAGCTGATCATGCTGAAACGCCTGTTCCGCTGGCAGTTGCTGTGCGCCTTTATCACAGTGATCCTGTTTATGGCGATTGGTGGTGGGCTGATCTTCAACCTGATGGTGTAGGAATCAGGATGGGCTGACACTCAACGCCTCTGCCCATAAACAAAAAAGCGAACCATTCGGTTCGCTTTTTTTGTGTAGTCGTTACTGGTGACTGATTAACCGTTGGCGGAAACGGACCAACATAACCGGTGTAAGCAGGTAACTCGCTATCAGCGTCGATAAGTGAATATCAATAGGTGACGTTTGTCTGGGTGAGTAATACCACAGCTCGACCAGTGAGGAATCTCGATTTGTTGTGGACGAGCCTCATTAGCTACTTTTGCCAAGACAGAGAGATAGATCTCATAGACCATAGGTACTTACCAAGCCAAGGTTGTCACTTAACAATCAAGGATTTATAGTCCATCAAGTCAAGGGAAGGCTGTCGAAAAGCTGCAAATGAGCCTCTCTTATCCAGCTCCAAATTTCGACTAACTGTTTTCGCTTAATCACACGAATCAGCTTATTTGCCTGGAAGTTAAGTAACTCAGATCCGAACTCATCACTGGAGAGTGCATTTTGCGTTTAGTTGTTAGTTGGATAATGCGACACCCGGTTGCTTTGATGATGACCGCCGTTGGCTTGTGGATGTTGTATCCGCCCGTGGTGAACCATCTCGTAGATGCTACCAATGTCTTTTATGTTGCAGCTGTAGCCCACTCCTTTGCCGCCATCTGTACCCTACTATGTGTTTCGGTGCTATTTTGGGGTCGCAATAAACTGCAACTGAGCACTGTTTTCTCCGGCAGTTCATTACGGCGAGTTTCTCCACCCACACTTATGTCCGGGCTCCTCATTGCCGCTAATCACCTACTGCTATACGCAGCATTAAGCGTGTCTGAGGAGTTCGACGTTGTCGCCATACTGGTGTTTGAAACCTGGCCGATTCTGTTTTTCTATATCGACAGCATCTTACGCCGCAACCAACGCTCAACATCAATTAACGACTATATATTTTCTGGCGCAGCATTCGCAGGCTTCCTGGTACTCACCGCACCCAATATGGATATCGCTGACTGGATGCTGCTCGACAGTCCCATGTTGCAAACACTGGGGTTAGCGGCGCTGGGCGGCCTTGCCATGGCAGTCAACTGCTATTTTCGTATGAAGTGTATGGATGCATGGAGCGAAATATCAGAGCAGCGAAATCTCAGTTTAAGTACTTTCAAGCGTGGCCTGCTAACTGAAGCTGGAGTCAGAGCACTGGCCGCACCCGTACTAATTGGCGCCCTATTCTATTCCGGTCAAGCTATACCCGACGCGGACCTGAGCAACCTGCTTTTATTAGCTTTTGTGGGCGTAGCTATTCTGGCGTTAGGCAGCCTTTTGTATGATTTGTCGGTTTACAGTGCCGACAACGCATCTATAAGCGCGCTCTGGTATCTGATGCCCGTAGGTGCAGTCGTCATTCTCGCAGTGATGCAGGGACGACTGCTTAACCAATACGAGGCGGTAGCTTCAGCACTCATCGTCTCATCCAACATCTTTTTAGCATTACGGTACCCGCTGCGCTCATCACTGCTGGTGCTATTTGTCTCGGTCTGCTTGATTGGAATCTGGATCCTCTTTGCCCCCGTCTCCCCCATTGAGAACTATTACGACCTACTGGGCGTATCGACCGTATTTTTTGTACTTCTAGCGACCTTTGCACTGGACCGCTCAACATCACTTAACCGCGAACGAGAGAGTTTGCTCGGCGAATTCAACGAACAGGTGATCAGCGTACTTGAATCGGCCCCCAAAGCAGGAGAACAAAAAGCCGATGATGGCTACTTAGCACAACTGAAGCACTATTCGCTGCTCAACATCCATAGTTTTCTGCGCGCATTCAAAAATTCGAACAACCTGATGCGCTCTCAAGAACAGGTTGAACAAGAAAAACATAACATCTTGAATGCGTTAAAAGATGATAGCGAACAGCGAGAGCGGGTGCTGTCTTTGTTCAAGATCGGTGACAAATTACAAACAATGGAAAGTGACCGGATCGCTCCCGAGGAATTTATCATCCTCACTTTACTCGGCGCGACCAATGTCTTTTTCTCACTGATTTTCAGGCCTGACACACTATCCGCCGGGTTGTTTGCGTTGATCGTCGGCACATCGATGATTTACCTGATACTGATCATCGCAGAACGCGACCGCTATGCCCAGATCCGGCACGACCACGCCCTTGTCTGCACCAACCTGATCGATTACATAAATAATCGCGTTGAATCTGCTCTACCTTCTTCGGAAATCCAAGCTACAGAGCAAGAGATCACGCAGGCCATTCAGCATAAAGCAACCAAGCTAAACACATTAGGTCGCGCATACTGGATCTTTGGTGTTTTTACCTTCCTTTTTGCTGGCTTTGGCTATGCATTCCTTTATGAGTCACTGCAGCAACATCGAGCGCTGGAAACATCTCCACTAACATCGACACGCAGTGTGAATGACACTCAAATCAATATAGCCTTGCTCGACTGGCCCACGGCACAAATCAAAAGCCATATTCTCGCAGGTATCATCAACCAACACACTGAACTAACCGCCTCCGTTGTTTCAGTCTCCAGTGAGCAGGCTTTCCAAGCCATGGGAGATGAACAGGGTATTGTCGACATTCATCCTGACCTTTGGGTTGAAAACAACCCTGGTTTGATACGACGCTACGTAAAAGCATTCGGCACGGTTTCCCTAGGTAAGCAGGTTACCACCGGTACACAGGGTCTGTGTTACACCGATGCAGGTGATAGTTCGCTACAGAGATTGTCCATTCATCAACTCACATCTTCGACTATCGCCAAGCGATTCGACCTGTCTGGCGACGGAAAAGGTGACATCTGGGTGGGAGCCAAGGGGTGGGCCTCGGTTGAGATAGAAAAAAGACGCCTTTCAGCTTATGGTCTGGATGCGTTATACAAGTTCCACGAGTTCGACCCAGACGTACTAAAAATGCTCGTATCCAGAAACAGCGAGCTTTCCACTCCCAGTCTGTTTTTCTGCTACTACCCTGATGCGCTGTTTGCCAACTCGCAGACGCATTTTATTGACGAAGAAGAACATGACCCCGAGCTTTGGCCCGCTATCTTAAAGAAACATTCTGGCCAGCCACCCGAAGCAGGCACCGCATGGCCAGATACCCATATCAGTTTGGCCTACCGAACCAGTATTGAAAACAGATCTCACGAGCTACTGCATTTACTCAATAGCTTTAACATCGACAACCATGAATTGGTTGAAATGCTGAGTGCATTTGAGTCAGGTCAACCGGTGGAAGCGATCGCCCAACAGTGGATAAAGGACCATCAGGATATTGTTTTAGAATGGCTGACGGGGTTTCAAATCGAGAGTGAAGCAAAGGCAGCTTCCATGAACTAAGGGCTCCCCAAATTGGCTTTTAAGGACTAGCTGAAGCCACAAAAAAGCGAACCATTCAGTTCGCTTTTTTAACGCTTAGTTCAATGCACCTACTCACTCATATCGCAGGTGGCGAGTTTTGTTTGCAGCGGCCTGAGCAGTGCTTCGCCGATAATCGCGGCATACACCAATACTGAGATGTTTATGGCATAGGCCTGATGGATCTCGTAAGCCTCAACCATGTTTGCGGTATTAGAATGGATCGCAACACTACCAATCAGCACGCCGATTAACGCAGCGCCATAGCCAAACCAGATCTGGCTGGCATAGATTCGCGCAAGATGCTTGGCCGGTGCACCGCCAACAATGTCACCGCTGAACAGATAGCGAAATCCGGATAGCGACTTCAACATGCCATCGACACCATAGGCAACAATGGTTGCCGCATAAATAAACGCGATAACAAAGCTCAACCCTATCCAGTCGAAGTAAAGACTGGCCTCGCCGCCCAGCTTAAACAAGATCCCGATGGTGACAGAAATAACCAACAACGCCACAGCACTATGCATAATCATTTTCCTCGTCCAATTAACATCTATCTGTTCAGACGACGATTGCAGTGCCGTAGGAGACACTTCCAGTGCAGACGCGATTGCCAGGGTGGATTCAGCCGATGCTCGGCCATCCGATTCAATCCGTTGAATGGTTCTTAACGACAATCCAGAGGCCTTGGCCAATACTTCTTGCGACCAACTTTTTTGCTTACGTAACTGCTTAAGCTTGCCAACATTCAACACCACAATTAGACCTCTACTGGCACCACAATCTTCATCACCAACATGATTGGAAAACCAAGCGCTGGCGACAACAAAAACACCCCGACAAACCTACGACAGGATATGACAACCTATATTTTTCAAAGAGTTAAAACGAGCATGAAAGAAGTCGAGTTTGCAGTACAAGCTTAGCTTGCTGAGCTATGGACTCAAAGTTAAGCAAGTTATGAGTGCCAGAATTAAATTGAAAATGCGTTTTCAAGCGTCAATTGCCCTCGTTATTTTTCTTACCTAACTGATATGCTCAAACTAGCTTTTGGTACACGAACTTGTACTCTTTTTTCTTCCGAAAAAGCAAAACATCAAACACTTAAACCACTAAGCATTTATAAACGGATTTATATATGTCTGACCACCTGCACATAGCAAAGCTATATCTCCGATTAGTTACAACGTTTGCTTCACTGAACTCGAATCTGAAATAGGCCTCGGAGCAGTGACTAAAGTAACTCCTAGCTCAATCATTTTATCTTTGACAATACTGGTATATGTCGCGTGGTCACAGTTTGCATTGCATGAAAAAGATCAGGCCCTTGCAACTGAGAAGGCAAGAGCAATGAGTATCGCAGACCACTTAGAATTCTGGAAAGGCACGTTTTTACAACAGCATGCAGCGATCGATGTGGAGTCTCTGAGAGGCGGAAGCAGGAACGTTCAATTAACCTTAATTGAGCAAGAAACACCACATCAAGAACAGCAAAACAAACTTTATGTGATGTTTTACGATGCCCCCTCTGATGCTCAAAAAGAAGCACTAAAAAGATATAGCTCCGAGTTGGTGCTTGGCCGTTACTTCTATCTGGTGGTCAACGACCAAGGCCAGGTTACCGAGACGTTTTGGGATAAGCCATAACTGAATGGATGCTCCATGATTCGATTTTTCACAACCCTGTCAGGTTTACAGAGAAGCGGGCCGGGAGTCGATAGTTACTTTATTACAACTGGTTCTAAAATGAGTGACTGATATATGTTGCTCAATACTCTGTTAGAGCCAGGGCCATCCGCTGGTATTTCTAAGCTCAAATAATCCTTTTGCGCTTTAGCACGTCCATCACTATCTTTTTCCGATACTTCGCATCTGATTTGCTACGAATATCCATATTTAGCGCAAAAAACCATATATCACTCTTTGTCTCTACATACCCCACATACCATCCATGTTGGTTTGCAATTCTCATCGCCCACCCAGTTTTTGCTCTGATGGTATAGGCGTCGCTCTGCTCGACAATCATGAGCCGCTTAACCAATTCCAGGTTTTCTTTTCTATACGGCAGGAAATCAAGATATAGCTTCTTTAAAAATTCAACTTGCTCCATCGCTGAAATCGCCAGTTCACCATCCAGCCAGAAGGTAGACAGCTCAGGCCCGGTTTTAGCGTTGCCGTAATCAAGCATTTTTAATTGAGACAGATATCTCTGGTTACCCACTCTTTCAGCTAACACCTGATAGAACCAAACACATGATTTAGGCAAAGCTGTTTCAAGGGTTTGGTCGCTGTTCCAAGGCTCCCAGCCTTTGTCCTTGCCATCCCACTTGATGACTTCCTTCTCGTTGCTGATGGCCGCTTCTTGCAAAGCGATCAGAGTATTGGGGAGCTTAAATGTTGATGCGGGTAAATAGCGTTTCGCAGCACGTGATTTGTTGTGTATGTAATTAACATCACCGTTCAGATTCGACAGAACCATGGTTCCATCAATATTGTTATCAACAAACAATGACTTCAGGTCATTATCTTCGTTGGATGCTATTGCCCCCAACGAGACAAAAATCAGACATGCGATACAAACTGAGCTCCAAACCTTAAACTTCATTTTTATTCGTTCCACTAACTTAGAATGTGCTACCCGCACCCGCCCAACAAACGACGTGTTATTAATGTCTGATTCAGACATAGTTTTTCTCGAAAACAACACAACTTCCGCTGGTGTATAGGCGGCGGAATCCACACTTTTTCTCGTAGAAAAAGTGATTTTTTGTGTTCCAGACAGGAGTGCCTAACCGCCATCGACGCGTAGGAAAACTTTGCTCAATAAAGCGCCACGCAACACTCCCAATACCTTGGTTCTGATGTGTGGGAGCTAAGAAAATATTACCCAATCGGCTTTCACCCTCGGGCTCCCACCAAACAATAAAAGCACCGACAGGTTTGCTGTGAAGACATATTTTGAACGCCAGCGAATGAGAATCCTCGAGCGCCCACTTTCTCAAAAAACGCCCGTCGTTATACCCTTCTGGACCAGCGTTAAGCTGCCCTAAAAATTTCTGAGCATCAGCATCAAAGGCGATGGCCATCAATGACGTTAAGTGGTCAATATCGTCTTGCTCAATGGGCAGATATTGAATCTCCCTTTCTGGCTCTGCCATCACACCCTCTCAAGCTGTTACCTCTATTCTATTTCCATCAGGATCCAGCAATGTAAACTCATAGTAGCCGTCACCAGTAACACGGGGGCTATCAAGTAAATTCAGCCCACTCGCTCTAAACTGTGCGTAGCACCTATCAACGTTCTCTTTACTACCTAAGGAAAAAGCAACATGAATCAACCCTATATGTTGCGCTGTGGCAGGGAGATCCAATGCTTTTATGCTGGCCATACTCATTAACTCGAGTCTCGCCCCAGAGCTAAATGTCAGAAAGTAAGAGCTGAACTGTTTTTCTAAATTTTGATACTTACTTCCAGACTTGGCACCAAAGTAGGTCTCATAAAAATGCTTCAGGTTTTCCAGGTCCTGGGTCCATATCGCTATATGTTCAATTTTCATTGTTGTGGCTCGATGAGTGACTGTATGGTCATTTTGAGCAGACAAAAAATATAAGTTAAACTGAATTATGTGATTAATTAATCTAATTTATGGATTAAAAAATGCGTTCACTACTTCCGCACTTACCCTGCTTTTCCTCCGTTTCAAAACACCTTAGCTTTACCAAAGCATCCCAAGAGCTAGCAATCTCTCAATCAGCTGTCAGTTATCAGATCCAGCAGCTGGAAAACAAGTTGGGGTTTAGCGTTTTGAAAAGGCAAAAAGGAGGCCAAGTTGAGCTTACCGAACGGGGACGACTGCTTTTGCAGGAGTACCGCAGTATGGAGAACAGCCTGTCGAAAGTTGTGGAAAGTTTGTCCCCACACTCAGAACGCACGAACATCAGGCTTACGGTACCTGTTGATCTGGGTACAAAAATACTTGTTACTAAGCTGAAATCCTTGGAAAGTGCCGGTTTGATTGTAGATCTACACCTTTCAGATACGACTGTTCGGCTAAAAGAAAGCAACTTTGATATGGCAATTCGGAGTGATCAAAACGAAGACGGAGTTTGTCACGAATCACTGCTACACAGCCCCAATGTATTAGTGTGTGGTGTCGATTACCGGGCTAAAAATGGCGTTCCTTCAAACAAAGTGGCTTTGGACGAAGCGCATTTGTTGCTCAGAAACAGAAAAGCAAGCCGAAGTTGGTCCTCACTACTTCAAGGGACACCGCACACATTATCCTCGTTAAAACACGTCAGAGAACTTAACAATAGTTTCGCGTTGTTAGAGGCGGCCAAAAACAATATGGGCATCGCCATCCTACCTCGCTACATGGTTGAAGAGTCCATAGCTCAAAACCAGCTATGTGAAGTCGAACTTGGAGATGCAGCTATAGCTGACACAGAGTTCTTTGTTGCATACGAAACCTCGTCAGTGACCCGACGTTGGGCTTCTTTGATACGGGATGCAATTGCCTAAAGGGGATAATACACCCCTTGATAGTTAATCAGTCAGAATGATTCAGAGATGGGTTTTTAGTCTTGTTTCAGGTAGTAGGGTTGGTATTGAACAGACCGTCCTAACGCCCATAAAAAAGTAGAACGTAATTTAGAAATCAGATAGTTAGAGCGCACTCCCTATTGGTTGCATTTTCACCAAATCGGGTTGTAAGAACAAAGCACGCGAGCTATAGTCCTTCGGGTCATGGAGGACCACAAATGAACAAATCACCACTTCTTCCCATCGGCTTCTTGCTTTCAGTAGTCTTGTTTAGCGCCTCGCTACTTACGGGTTGTGGAGAGCATCCACTTTCCTCAGAAAACAAGTATCAAAAAGATGGTTTCTCGATGTTACTGCCCAACGGCTGGGAAGTATCTCAGGACTATTTTCCAACATCGACTCACCGTCTTATTACACTCTCTACATCTGTCAGCTCAAGAGCCCGGATTGAAGTATTCGATACCAGCGCCAGCAGGCCAAACCTGGAGATGTACTTACAGCAGTACATGGCTGATGCTATTCCTGAAGCACAGCGAGCTTCTGTAAAAATAAGTCACGGCGAAGTAGAGAGAAATCAAGGCCGTGGTTACTTTGTCGAAGTAAATCAAAATGGTGAAACAGACACTAACTACTACATCGAAGTCATTGAAATGCAGTATGTAGATCACCAGTCTTACGTAACCCTTCACACACCTAACGATAGCAAAGCAAGGATTCTTGCTGAATTTAATCAGTTAATAGACAGTATCAACAATGAAAAGTAAAAGGACTTACTTATGGCTCATGATGGCAACCTAGTTAGCGAACTTGGCGTAAAGAAGTACGTAAAAGCATACAAAGCCCTCCCCTATTCCAATGTCCTGCATATGGAAAATGAAGCATACTACCAACGTAAATGGGAAGCATGTGACTTCGGCTGTCACGGTCCCTCTTACCGCCGTGTAACACCGGACACCTCTTACGATGTGTTCATCAGTGGCTTAAACCAACAATCAACATTGCTTGCAGGTGTCGTTGATGGTGTTCATACGCAGGCAATCAAGAAGCCTACTCGCATGGCACAAGGCACAGTGAGAACTGCAGAGGGATTAGGATTATCGGGAAAAGAGCGGTTTAACCAAGTGGGGGGGGAAAACCTCGTGATACTTGATGCGTTTTCGGCAATCATCAGAAAATCCATGGACTTGGATATCTCTGCGATTCTTAGCCCGATAGCGCAGTGTGTAACAACCGTTGTTAGTACTTACGTATCCTTGTTACCACACGAATATATACACGCAGTGGCCAGAGCCGGCGCTATCAAAATTCCCCAGAGCTACGATAAAGGCTTCCTCAAAATCGCAGCGGAATTAAGCATTATTCCTACGCCTTCATTGCCTGATTTGGCAGATGCTCAAAGCCTGTTACAAGGCACAAGTGGACGCATTATGGGAAAACAAATCGGTGTTAAGGCTACTCAAGCATTAACCTCCATTATCATTTACAACATATCGCTCCAAATACTTAAATCGCCCAATCTGAGCAGAAAGGTAAAGAGGGAATTCGGTGCACTAAGAAAAGCTGCGAAAGGAAATCTGGCAACAGTTTTAGCTGGCCTGCTCCAAGCCAATGGCATGTTAGCCGATTGCGCATCTCACAGTCGCCGCCTGAAACAAGACTGTCCGCAACTTTGGAGAGTAATGCGGTACGACTTAAAAGGTGTAGATATGCTTCTTTTCCTTGTGTCGGGTTACCTCTCCGAGTATCTGGACAGGATAAAGCTACTAGAGACAGATCCGATGATGTTTGCCAGTACCATGCACGCTCTAATTCGTGCAGGCAAAACAAAAGAAGTATTTTTCCCGCGGAAAATCTAGTTGGAAAAACAAAGAAGGTGCATGGTACTCATGCACCTTCTTTACTAACAAAAAATAGAAATCACCGCCGAAAGTAGAGCGTATTGCTGCCGTCAAAAACGATCTGACTTGAAACAGCGCTTCTTGAGACAACCACCCGAGGTGCTGGCACATGTACACAGCTAAACAACTGATACTGGCAATACTACTGCTCAACTGTTTTTATCTCTCTGCTTGCTCTCCAGAAAACAGCAGCTCCGATGGAACGGAGTCTCCTTCCGACTATTCTCTGGAAGCCACACAAGATTCTGAGCGCAAGGTAACTATTCGCGTATTAGAAAAAGAAGCAATCCTTGTCAGCTTCACCCTACCTGGCGGAGAACAGATAGCTGACACATTAGATGAAATAGACCTGTGTAAAGAATCTGCCGGTAGAGATTGCTCCAGTCTACAAAGCCGAATGAACCAGCTTTTAAGTTGGTCTCCCAATAACAAATTCCTGGCAGTCACTGCAGGACATACTGACGGTTTTTGGATCTTTGATATCAACCAGATACAAAGCTCTGCAGAGAATCAGATTGAGAAAACTGTTATTGCCGTTGAGATGCGGAGAAACGACCCTGAATGGGGCGAAACAAAAACAGGACTATTTCATTTTCCAATTGGTTGGCACGGTAACGACCAGTTTGTATTTGGCGCAGGGTTGAGTGGATTACGCAGCGTCTATCTATTTGATCTTCAAGCTCACCAATTAAAAGGCAACAAACAGTTCCTGACAGACGATAGTAGCAGAGTCGACTTTATTAGCGTTCCTGTTGAGGGGTACGAATCGCGCAGCGGTTACGTGTCTCTTGAGGAGATAGAGAGCCAAGTGACAAAACTTAGCCAAGCAAGCGGTACTGAGCTCAACTAGCAACCAAGAGACTATGCACAGATTATTCGGCATTCCGTATTTAGGGCTACCAAAATGAGTGACCAAGTTGCTGGCACTGATGTAAAGCTAGGTGTCAGCGCGCGATTAAACCTCTTGTTCATAACCACGGTGATGGCTGCCATCACTGTTGGCATAGCCTTGTTCGCTAGTCAGGGATTTTCCGAAAGTCGTGCGCAGCTGGCGTCAAGCCATATCTATGTTTCGATTTCCAGTTGGGATCTGCCCTGTCTTGTCGGTATTCCCTGCTGCATAGTTGTTACCGCCATTTTGTCGCTTAGATTATTCAATCAAGCAACAGAGAAACGGCTTAATTTTTTAATTAACGCCGCCGTGCTATTGGCCATTCCCTCAATTTTGCTGAGGCTTGTTTATGGCTTCTATGTTTCCTACGAAATGAATCAACGTGGTTACTTCAATTGCTGGGCGTATTCGTCCCCTTCAATCATGAGCAATGCTGTTTGGGTAAAGAGTCCTGGATATTGCATCGACAACTCAGGCCAAGTAAGGAAGGAAGTGCTGCGGTGGCTGGACGGTTTTGGCTCGGCGACACCAAGTATTGATGAAGTCGAAAAACATGTCATTGAGATGCAGATTGCTTGGGAGGAGGACCAGCGCAAGCGGTTTCCTCACTTGTACAGCGAGTAACATGCCGAGAGCAATTCATCATAGTCCATCCCAAAAGCTTCGGGTGCTCATATCTCTTCTCGTACTTTGTGGAATTGTTGCCGGTGTTCTGAATTTGCTTCCGTCTCTTTTTATCGAAAATTACTCTCGTTTGCAGCAAGGACACCCCTATGTGTCGGTAACCCCGTGGGATATACCTTTACTAATAGGAATCCCAGCAACACTTGTAGTGATTTGGTGGTGCTTACTCTGTCTGCTCAATAAACTGAGCAATATGGTTATTCAAAAGAGTATGCCAATCATTGTGTTCTTTGCCGTGGCGTTGATAGCTTCAAGAATTGCCTATGGTTTTGCTTTACCTGCCTACCTTACCAGCAAGGGTTACACGCTCTGCCTGCAATACTCGTCACCAGCACTGGCTGGCCGCAATGTTTGGGTTATAGATCCTGACTTTTGTATAGACAATATGGGTAGCCTTAGAGACGAGGTGATGGCTTGGTTTGATAAACAAGTAGCAGACCAACAACCGCTCACTGTTGCGCGTGTGCAGTTAGAAATTGCTAACCTCAAGGCTGAGTGGTTAGCAGAGCAGCAAAGACTTTACCCTCATCTCTACGCTGACTAGCTTGCTAGGCAAGCACTGAACATAAAAAAGCGAACCATACGGTTCGCTTTTTTCGTTCCGGCTCTAAAAAATCAACGCCAATAGTAGTGCTTATTACTACCGTCAAAAGCAGCCTGACTTCATACAGCACCTCTTAAAATAACCTCCCGGAGCCACACGGGCATGGGTCATTTCGGCCAAGTTTCTCTATCAGTTCTTTGTCGCCGTGCACCACTCGGTCTCCTCGCTTAACCTGGGTTTCGGAGGGGTAACCTTTGCGACGCTTACTGGTGACCTCGAAAGCTAATCTGGTTATCAAATTGCGTTTTCATAGTGAGTCTCCTTTTCATCTCAAAATGCCTTCCTAAAAACGGCTGAAGGCTTGCCGCGAACATTTATCGAAAGTCGTTGCCTTTAAAGACCCGCACCGGGTTACCTCTTTCCAATTCCCAGTGCTGCAACCAGCGTTGCCTGGCCTGCGCCGATGTCTGCAGTTCCTGTTGTTTCGCCAGCTTGTGCTGCAACAGTATTCTTGCCAGCCGCTTGTTAGCATGTTGGCTGCGCTCGCTTTCTACTCTAACCGAAATGCCGGTCGCAATATGTGTCGCCTGCACTGCCGAGTCAGCCGTGTTTACATGCTGACCACCGGCCCCGGAGGCTCTGCAGGTTTGGTAACGAACAGCATTTTTGTCCATATCGCTATCGTTGTTCTCTTCTAGCTCATACACACAACCACTGAAAAACCAGTTTTTGCGCTTATGCCTGGGACGAAATGGACTGACACAGCTCCACTGCATCACCCCCTGCCAGTATTCAGCTATCTGCTCAGCGCCTGAACCACTGAGCTGGAACAACGCAGACTTAAATGTGTCGGGTTTGTCGCCGGTCAGCAGTTCCAGAGGCTTCAAAGTCACCCCAGCCTGCTGGCACGACTTTTCTAGTTTGCGTACCGCCATAGCCACCGCTCTGGCACACTCATCCGGCCCCTGTCCGGCAGAATGTTGTAGTAACAGCATTACTCACAACCTCCGTCAGCCTTGCAGAGATGCGCCGGTTTTATCCGTGAAAAACGTTGTCGCGAAAAACGTTGTCGTGAAAAAATTTGGACGAATTTGCCCATAACACCAATTCCTATAAATCAGGATTCTTAACAAGATCGAATTGGCAGGTCGGTAGACCGATAGGCTGAGGCAGCCTGAATTTATTATTGGCTACCGATTATCGGGCTAGACCTGCAAAGGATGCTGAAGGTTGTCGCATGGCATATCTCCTCTGCAGTTTGTTGAAAAAGATGTTGGAAAAACCGATTGAAAAAGCGGTTCATCAAAAATTTTTTGATGAAAAAACGAGCGGCATAATATAGCGATGAGCGGTATCAAGCAATAGCCTACCTAGCGAATGCGTATCCGCATAAGGTGTATCTAGCTAAAGTGTAAAGTGAAGGCGCCAATATTATGCAAACCTTACACACTCTATGCCTCTCAACCTCTACCTAAATATGGTTAAATAGCCCGCGCAAAATTCTAATAACGCGGCGAATTCGACCGCGACAGACTCTCCAGGATCAAGATGAACAAAAAACAACTCGTAGCCGCTGCGCTGGCGATTGCCGGGGTCTCAGTGGCAGGTCCGTCGCTGGCCGATGAGGGCCAATGGCAGCCACATCAGCTGAAGCAACTACAAGCAGAATTTGACCGCGTGGGTATTGAACTACCAGCAGCCCAGGTCGCCGACTTGAATCAGTATCCACTCAATGCCGTAGTGGGTTTGGGCTACTGCTCCGCCTCTTTTGTATCACCTAAAGGCCTGGTGGTGACGAATCATCACTGTGCATACGGTGCGATTCAAAACAACAGTACCCCAGAGAACAAACTGATCGACAAAGGTTTTCTGGCGGGCTCCATGGCCGAAGAACTGCCAGCGGGTCCACAAGAACGCCTGTACATCACTGAGCAAGTAGATGATGTCACCAAACAGGTGATTGGCGATCTGCCTGCCGACCTGCACGGTAAAGCGCGCTACGAGGCGATTCAGGCCAACCGCAAAGCCCTAATCAGCGAGTGTGAGTCGGACCCTAACTACCGCTGCTCAGTACGCGCATTTCATCACGGCTTAGAGTACTTCCTGATCAAGCAGTTGATGATTAAAGATGTGCGTCTGGTCTATGCACCGGCAGAAGCCTTGGGTAACTTTGGTGGCGATATCGATAACTTCGAATATCCCCGTCATACCGCTGATTTCACCTTTGTTCGCGGCTATGTAGGTAAAGATGGTAAGCCTGCAGAATACAGCGAAGACAACGTGCCGTATGAGCCAGCGTCTTTTCTTAAAGTAAACAAGCGCGGTGTTCGCCTGGGCGACGGTGTACTTGTTGCCGGTTACCCCGGCCGCACCAGCCGTTACAAGTTAGCGGATGAGGTAAACTTTGCAGCAGATTGGTACTACCCCACCCTGCTTAACACCTACTACATGACGCTGGACACTATCGCTGCGGCAAGCGAAGGCAACGAAGCTGCGCAAGTGAAATATGCGTCACGCGTGAAAAGCACCAACAACCGCCTGAAGAAGCTTCAGGGATTGCAGGATGGCTTTAAGGTCACAGATATCCCGAGCATCAAAGCGGCGCAGGAACAAGCCTACCTTGATTGGTTTGCACAAAGTGACGACCGCAAAGCTTATGCTGATGCGTATCAGGCACTGAAAGCATTGCTGGTGGAAGCTCATGCGCAACAACAAAAACACTTCTACTACAACTACGCCACCCGCGCTGATCTGCTGGATACCGCGATCCGCTTGTATCGCCTGGCCAAAGAGAATGAAAAGCCCAACGCTGACCGTGTGATGGGTTATCAAGAGCGTGACCTGCCGATGTTCAAGGCACGTCTGGAACGCTTGCAGAAGAAGTTTACCCCTGAAGTCGATCAGGCGCTGTGGTTAAGCTACCTCGGCAAATACCTTGAGCAAGCTGCTGCCGCTCAGGTACCTGCACTGAACAAAGCTCTGGGCATTTCTGCCACAACCACTGACGAAGAGCTCAAAGCCATCGTTGCTGATTTCTATGCCAATACTCAGCTGGCGGATGCACAAGCCCGTGTTAGCTGGATCGGTAAGTCAGCCAAAGCGTTCGAGGCCTCAAACGACCCGTTTATTAAACTGGCCGTCGCCCTGTTTGATGCCAATATGGCGCAAGAATCAGATGAAAAAGAGATGGCTGGTCGCCTGGCTGAAGTCCGCCCACAATATATGCAGGCGGTGATCGCTTTCAACACAGCGAAAGGCAAGCCGGTTTACCCCGATGCCAATAGCACCTTGCGTGTTAGCTACGCCCAGGTAGATGGTTACCCTGCAGCCGATGGCGTATACAAAACGCCATTTACCTCTCTGCGTGGTCTGGTTGCCAAGCACACAGGCGAAAAGCCGTTTATTGCCACCGACAAGGTGCTGATGGCGCACCAGAACAAAACGTTCGGTGATTACTATCGCGACGACCTTGGCCAGGCAGCTATCACCTGCAGTCTGTTCAGCTTTGGTTGTGAGCCACAAGCAGCACGACCCCTGGAAGTCGACTCAGTGCCGGTTAACTTCCTAAGCAGCGCGGATACCACAGGCGGTAACTCGGGTTCGCCTGTGATGAACGGCAAAGGCGAATTGGTGGGACTTAACTTTGACTCTACCTATGAGTCGATCACCAAAGACTGGTACTTCAACGGCAAGATCACCCGCGCCATCCACGTAGATATCCGCTACGTGCTTTGGCTGATGGAAGAGGTGGACAATGCTGACTATCTGCTGGAAGAGATGACGCTGGTCGAGTAATCCAACGCAATGCAACCAAAAATACCGCTCCTAATTCAGGGGCGGTATTCATACTCCTGAAGCCCTATTACCTAACCCTCCTCTCAATTACCCCAAACTGATCCACGCCACTAAAGCGGCCGTAGCGATGCTTGGGTATCCATCCGTGCGGTTATTTACATTTCGTCACGATTGATTCCCCCCAACAGATTGCGGCGGTTATGGCCTCTATCTAGTATGTTATGAAATTGTGAACGAGCGAATAAGAACTATTCAACTATTAACGGTTGTTATTGCTCGCCAACTGAATGCCTATGCTTTTGTTTTTAAAATAGAAGTATCGAATGGGGATAGTAGTCAGTTTGGCTGTTTCGCAATTTAGAATTTGACCAATTCTATCGGGGCTTACCCCCACAAATAAATCCAGGGAACACAATGATTATAAAAAACAGAAAGTTAAAACAGTTGGCTGTCGCTTGTGCCAGTGCTTTCGCGCTGATGGCGGCTTCAACAGCAGCAAAGGCAGCAGAAGCGCCTGTCAAAGCGGTTAGCGAACAGTACGTTTGGGATCTCACCGACTTCTATGCAACCCAAAAAGATTGGGAAGCAGAAGTTGAACGCCTGCGTGGCGAGGTTGATAGCCTCAAACAGTACCAGGGCAAGTTAGGTGAGAGTGCCAAAACCTTACTCAAAGCGTTGGATGCTCAATCGGTCTACAACAAAGAGCTGATGCGTGTGTGGACTTACGCATCCAATATTCGTAATACCAACCTCGGTGATGCCAAAGGGCAGGAGATGGTTGGCCGACTACAAGCCTTGTGGCAAGCGGTAAGCGCCAGCACCAGTTTTATGGATCCTGAGCTTGTTGCTCTGGGTGAAGAGAAAATCGAAGCCTTTATCAAGAGCGAACCAGGCCTTGCCAAACACGCTTTGTCACTACGCGACACCTTGCGCAAAGGCAAACACGTATTGTCACCTGAAACAGAAAAGGCGATCTCTTTGATGGGCACCGCGCTATCTGCATCGCAAAATGCCCGGGATATTCTGGCCAATGCCGAAATCGAATGGCCAACCATCACCCTGAGTGATGGCACAAAAGCCCATCTGACCAATGCCGGTTACGCGCTGCACCGTGCAGCACCCGCACGAGAAGATCGCGCTGCTGTATTTGATGCGTTCTGGGGCCGATACAAAGATTTTGAAAGCACCTTCGGCGCGACATTAAATGGCGAAGTACAGGCCAATGTTGCCACCGCCACAGCACGTAAATACGACAATACCCTGCAGTACTTTTTGGCTGGCGATAACATTCCGGAAGAGGTTTATCGCACCCTAGTTAAGGTCACCAACGACCGAATCGGCGTACTGCACCGTTACTTTAAACTACGCGCACGCATGCTCGACATTAAAGATCTGGGCTACCACGACATCTACCCGGATCTTGTGAAAACAGACCTCACCTTCCCTATCGATAAAACACGGGAATACATGCTGGAGTCCATCGAAATCATGGGCCCGGAATATCGCGACAAGTTCGCTAAAGCGTCGGTTGACCGTTGGATGCATGTGTACCCGCAACCGGGCAAGCGCTCAGGGGCGTATATGTCAGGTGCCGCATACGATGTACACCCGCTGATCCTGCTAAACCATCAGGACGACTACAACAGTGCCTCTACCTATGCCCATGAATGGGGCCATGCGATGCACAAGGTATTAACCAACGAAAACCAACCGTTTGAGCTTTCTAACTTCTCTATCTTTACCACTGAGATCGCTGCCATCGCCAAGGAGATCATCCTGCAGGAGCACATGTTAGAAAACGCGAAGAGCGAAGAAGAACGTCTGTTCTACCTGGGTTATGCCCTCGAGCAAATGCGCGGTACTTTCTTCCGTCAGGTGATGTTCTCTGAGTTTGAGCTGGCGATCCATGAAACCGTTGAACGTGGTGAAGCGCTGACAGGCGCACGTATGACTGAGATCTATGGCGAGATCCTGAAAAGGTATCACGGCCATGAACAAGGGGTCATGAATATCACCGAGCGTGAAATGATTGAGTGGGCTTACATCCCGCATTTCTACTACAACTTCTACGTTTATCAGTACGCCACTTCCATTGCCGGTGCAGCCTACTTTGTGGACCAGCTGAAAACAGGCGGCGACGAAGCGCGTGAAAACTACCTCGACTTCCTGAAGGCCGGTGGTAACAACTATCCAGTTGAGATCTTAAAAGACGCAGGCCTGGATATGACCAGCCCGGTGCCGTACAACGCAGTCATCGACCGTATGGAATCTGTGATGGATAAGATCGAAGCCATTCTTGATAAAAAAGATGGATAAGAAAAGCGGATAAACGAAGCGAGTAACCGCCTTAAATTTTCGCAAACATAAACCGCAGTGCGAGGTATCGCCTGCGGTTTTTTCGTTTAGAGAGCACTAACCAGTTGGCCCATCCTTATCGTTATGTGCAATTCACCTACTGCTATCCTTGAACAACTAGACGCGTGTTCGCCATCAAGCTGGAGAACGTGGCTACCAGTAGAGAAGAGGATCAGATCGTGACAGATAAAGGTCGTAAGCATTCAAGCATGGTTGTTGATGGTGTCGGCAAAGCTCCCAGTCGCGCCATGTTACGCGCGGTCGGTTTTGAGGACGAGGATTTCAAAAAGCCGCAAGTGGGGATTGCTTCCACCTGGAGCATGGTCACGCCCTGCAATATGCATATCAACACGCTGGCCGAAGAAGCAGGCAAAGGTGCCGACGCTGCTGGCGGCAAGAGCGTAATCTTCAATACCATTACCATCTCTGATGGCATCGCCAACGGTACCGAAGGCATGAAGTACTCGCTGGTCTCGCGGGAGGTGATCGCCGACTCTATCGAAACTGTTGTTGGCTGCGAAGGCTTTGATGGTTATGTGGCGATCGGCGGCTGCGACAAAAATATGCCCGGCTGTGTCATGGCAATGGCCCGCATGAATCGGCCCTCGGTGTTTGTCTATGGTGGTACCATTATGCCCGGCGCCAATCACACCGATATCATTTCGGTGTTTGAAGCCGTCGGTGCCCATGCCAAAGGCAGCATGTCACTGATCGATGTGAAACAAGTAGAAGAAGAGGCGATCCCCGGCCCCGGCTCCTGTGGCGGCATGTATACCGCCAATACCATGGCCTCAGCCATTGAAGCGCTGGGCATGAGTCTGCCCGGTAGCTCAGCACAAAATGCCACCTCTGAAAGCAAGAAAGAAGACTGCCGCCAAGCTGGTGCAGCCGTGGTGGAATTGCTAAAACAGAACATCACACCCCGTGACATCATGACCTTCAAGGCGTTTGAAAATGCCATCACCATAGTGATTACTCTGGGCGGCTCCACCAACGCGGTGTTGCACCTGCTGGCGATGGCCAATACCGCAGGCGTCAAGCTTAGCCTTGAAGACTTTACGCGCATTGGCGAACGGGTGCCGGTACTCGCTGATTTGCGCCCCAGTGGCAAATATATGATGTCAGAACTGGTGGCTATCGGCGGTATTCAACCGTTGATGAAGCGCCTGCTCGATAAAGGCCTGCTGCATGGCGACTGTCTAACCGTCACCGGCCGCACGCTTGCCGAAAACCTTGCTGACGTAGCAGACTACCCTGACGGCCAGGATATTATCCGCGACTTTGATAACCCGATTAAGGCCGACAGCCACCTGCGTGTGTTGTTTGGCAATTTGGCCCCTACAGGTGCGGTTGCCAAAATCACCGGCAAAGAGGGCACCAAATTCTCAGGCAGCGCACGGGTGTTTCATTCCGAGGAAGAAGCGCAGGCACGCATACTCGACGGCACAGTCGTGGCCGGTGACGTCTTGGTGATCCGTTACGAAGGCCCCAAAGGTGGGCCCGGCATGCGTGAGATGCTCAGCCCAACTTCAGCGATTATGGGCAAAGGGTTGGGCGACCAAGTCGCGTTAATCACTGACGGTCGTTTCTCCGGTGGCAGCCACGGTTTTGTTGTTGGCCATGTCACCCCAGAGGCAGCAGAGGGCGGCCCAATCGCATTAGTCGAAGATGGCGATGGCATTACCATCGACGCTATCGCCAATACCATCACGGTAGATCTAAGTGAGGAAGAACTCGCTCAACGGCGTGCAAAATGGCAGAAACCTGCGCCCCGTTATACCCGCGGCATACTGGCGAAGTTTGCCCATACGGTTACATCTGCTTCTCTGGGGGCACTGACCGATCAGTTTGAGGATGAGTAAGAGCGAACATTGTTTGGCGACTAATCAGATCACTAATATCAGGAATACGCTTCTGATCATCAGTCGTGATACTTAAAACGCTGCGCCTAACAATTACTCGCCTAACAATTATGCTCCTAACAACTATTCGCCCTACAACTTTGCGCCCAAGGCTTACTTAATTGGCAATCGGGTAGATGATTTCAGCTCACGTAACGACAGGTTAGACTGAACGCTGACCACGCCAGGGAGCTTTCTCAGGACACTGTCGACGAAGTGGCTGTAGTCATCCAGGTCTCTTGCTACAACTTGCATGACAAAGTCGGTGTTACCGGCCGTATTATGACAAGACTGAATATTCTCAGATTGCTTCACCAAGGCCTCAAACTCGGCTTTGGTCTTCTCGTCATGTAGCGCGCACGTCATAGTGACAAAAGAAAGTACGCCATATCCCACTTTCCTTCGGTTCAACTTAGCGTGATAGCCCTCAATGAACCCCTCATCTTCAAGCTTTTTTAAACGACGCCAGCAAGGCGATTCGCTCATCGCCAATTGAGAGGCGAGCTTGGCATTGGAGATTTTGCCGTCTTTCTGCAACTCATCCAAAATGGTGAAATCAGTGTTATCAAGACTATGTTCAGGCAATTTATTTCTCCAGTAGCTGGCTTGATGAAAGAATATTACCCAAAAATCCCCACATCAACTAAAAACAGCAAAGTTATTTCACCGTGAATCTCTATCATTTCTGCATGCTAAAACGTTTGTGTGAGGAAGCATTGTGGACTTTCAACTGTGGTTAACATTCCTGGGCGCATCCCTGCTTATCTCGGTTTCTCCCGGTGCAGGCGCGATAACAACCATGAGTCATGGCATACGCTATGGCCTGAGAAACACGCTGCCTTTTATTCTTGGCCTTCAACTCGGATACATCATCCAGGTCACTGTCGTGGGTATTGGGTTAGGCGCGATACTGGCCGCATCTGCCGTGACTTTTGAGGTCATCAAATGGTTAGGTGTGGGTTACCTGATCTGGTTGGGCTATCAGAAATTTACAGAAAAGCCCGTACCGCATGCATTGAACAAAACCGTTGAATTGTCTGCCCACAAGCAGGCTGTGAGTGCTTTGTTCATTAATCTGAGCAACCCAAAGGTGACGGTGTTTTTAGTCGCCTTCTTCCCTCAGTTTATTGATCACCAGAGCGGGAAGATCATCTCTCAGTATCTTGTTCTGGGCAGCACCGTCGTGACGGTAGATTTCTTCGTGCTATTGGCCTACGCCTATTTGGGGTCTGGTTTGTCGAACTTACTCAACAATGAACCCCTTCAGCGTATCCAAAACAGACTATTTGGCGGCATGTACGTGGGCGTAGCGGGTGTGATGGCTGCGGCTTAGCGCAGCCAAGCAAGGATAGAGCTGTGCCCGCGTTTCGCTGCGCTAGCTTCGTTCCCGCCAAACCCGGAACTGTTTTCCCTTGAGCTTGCCGTTTGTCAGTTTTGCAAAGGCGGCTTTAGCAACCGAGCGTTTCACCGCCACGTAAGCAACAAAGGTAAACACGTTGATTTTACCAATGGCGTTACCATCGATGCCTTTATCGCCAGTTAATGCGCCAACAATGTCACCGGGGCGGATCTTCTGTTTTTTACCGCCATCAATACACAAGGTCACCATGGGTGGTTGCATCGGCGGCTGGAATACCGACGCATCACTTGGCAAAGGTTGTGGGTCGGTACTGGTCTTGATGTACTCCTCAACCATGGCCAGTTTGTAGCCTTCGTTGTCATTAAACAGCGTTAATGCCAACCCCTTGCTGCCCGCTCTGCCCGTGCGCCCAACGCGATGGACATGCACTTCGGGATCATGGGCGACATGGTAATTGACCACCGCATCAAGTGAGTCGATATCCAAACCGCGCGCGGCAACGTCTGTGGCCACTAACACTGATGTACTTTTGTTGCTGAAGCGGACCAGGGTTTTATCACGTTGTTTCTGCTCTAAGTCGCCGTGCAGTGCCGCGGCACTAAAACCTTCGTTGGAGAGGAAATCCGCGACGTCTTGGGTTTCTTTTTTGGTGTTACAGAACACCACGGTCGACTCAGGTTGGTAGCTTAGCAACAGTTGGCGCAGTGCCTGGTAGCGGCTTTCAGCATCGGTCACTTTGTAGAAACGCTGATCGATACTGCTGCTATCGTGGGTGGCTTCCACTTTCACCATGGTCGGATTGCTCATCACCCGTTCAGCAATGGACTTAATCTTTGGCGGAAACGTCGCGCTGAACAGCAACGACTGGCGCGTTTTAGGCGCGTGCTCAATGATATCGTCGATGGCGTCTTGAAAGCCCATTTCCAGCATTCGGTCAGCTTCATCGAGCACCAGCATGTTGAGTTCGCTGAGGTCGAGGCGGCCTTTTGATAAATGGTCATGCACCCTGCCCGGCGTTCCCACAATGATATGCGCGCCATGCTCTAGCGAGCCAATTTGTGGCCCCATGGGCACACCGCCACATAAGGTCAGCACTTTGATATTGTGAATTTGGCGCGCTAACCGGCGCACCTCTTTTGCGACCTGGTCTGCCAGTTCCCTTGTCGGACAAAGAATAAGGGACTGAACGCGAAAGCGTTTGACGTTGAGCCGCTGCAACACACCCAAGGCAAATGCCGCCGTTTTACCAGAACCCGTTTTGGCCTGCGCAATGACATCCTTGCCGTCAATTATCGGCGGCAAACTCTGCGCTTGAATCGGCGTCATCGAGCGATAACCCAAAGATTCAAGGTTATTGGTCAAGGCCGGTTTTAGGTTTAGCTGGGTAAAGTTACTGTTGCTCAAAGTGGTCACTCTGCTTGGGGATACACGCTATCGAAGGGATGCTGCCTTATTCAGGCAGTACAAGTGTATCAAAACTGGGGGTTGCTCATGCAATTAGTTACGCTATCTGACTCTAGCGGCCAAATAGCACTCGATGCTCAAGGTTTCTATATCAATCCCCTCCGCCTACAAGCATTCAAGAACGGGCGATTCGTTACCCGAGGGGCTAGCACTTCAATCGAGCACAGGCAGGTTGATCAACACTGACAAGATGCAAATAATTGCATCAGAAATTGAACAAAAAACCTAACTTTTATAGTCGCTCTGCTTTTAGATATTCTAGATAAGGCAAAACAAGGAAGATTACGATGCTTAAGCGGTTTTTTAGGAAATGGAAGATCAGGCAACTCACGAGATTATTAAAAGATCTAAGACGTCAGTACGGCAAAAAAAGATACTATTCGAAGCTTGAGGTGGAGCGCAGCCTTAAACGGAAGAAGTTCATTAGATCCGCCAAGAATATGTCAATAAATGACTGCTACGCATACGCTATGTACTGCTCCCCACAACTAAGCTCAAGAGCCTGTAGCGCTGCGGGTGTTGATATCAGCTACAAGTCTATGAGGTGTGATATTTCTGAAGTGGTCTTTGGTCAACAGCGCCAGTTTGATACGAGCTCGCTGGAACAGGCCGTTCAGTCCAACCTTGGCCCCTCGAATGAACACCACGGCGAGGATCATGGTTCGGGAGAGTTGTAACAGCCATAGGCTAATGCAACTTAGGCGTTTTCTTCTCTCTCGTTGTCGATGTCTAGGTGCTCTGGCCCACCAGACAATAAACCGGTTGGCTCATCTTCATCGGTAGCTGGCACCTTCAGGTTTTTTCGCATCTCTTCGGCTTTGTGACGAAGACGGTTTAGACCATTTTCTCGCTGTTCCACTGACCGGTTCATATGGCTCTCTCAACTGCAAAAGCATGATAATCAAGATATCACTGTACATTCTGCGCCGAGCTGAAACAGCCCTAGCACTTGCTGCTATCTATCTCGCAGATGACTTTCTTTACGTTCTCGTCATATCGCTGCATTGCAAGCGCCGTATCAGGAATTTGCTCTGAAACATCATCAATAAAGAGGTTGGCTTCGGCAGCCCCATTATCCTTGGCTTTGCTCAGCCAGTAGTAGGATAGCTCTGCATTTTGAGGCAACTTGCACTCATCTGAAGTAAAGCAGAACCCCAAGTAAAGCTGCGCAGTACCAAGGCCAGACTCTGCTGCTTGAGTAAGCAACTCGAAGCCTTCCAGATCATCTTTCTTGTTATCGTTTCTGACATACAAAATGCCCAATAACTCGGCAGAATGTTGTTCGCCAAGCGCAATTGAACGTTGTAAATAGGGAATAGCATCTCCAACCGAGCCTTTATGAAGCAATACATCTGCATAGCGGTATTGCGCAATGGGGTTGTCGCTATCGGCTAGTTTTTTTAGCTTGGCCACTTCACTTTCATAGACACTAGGATCCTGAGAGTCTAAATCCAGGCTCTGCACCTCAAAAGAGAAGTCTCTATTCGGTGTGCTGGAGTCCGAACACCCTGCGCCAAACAACAAAATAAGGATTGAGGTGAATACAATGCATTTATTCATTCTTACCACTCACACTTTAGATATAAAATCGCATATCCATATTTGCCATGGTCTACCGATTCTTCAGGGTCAACCTTCACCTGCAATTCAGGCTCAGGGGATAATGCAGGCTTGCAAATATTTGATACTTTGTTCTGAATGTACTTAATCGAGTTAAACTCTATTGAGGAAACTGCAGACAAACCCTTATCTACTGTGATAGAGAAAAGGTTAGGTGCTCGACCATAATCTCTTTTCACTTTCAGATACTTAATATTAATACTAAGAACACAACCAGCTGAGTCTTGATACTTGTCTTTTGCTTTACGCGCAATTTTTTCCGCTTCTTTTTTTATGATTTCAAAAAGCACAACAGCCCTGGCGTATTGCACGACGACGCCAACCGCCATCGCCAAACCAGCGGTTGTGGTTGTTCTTTTGTTCAATGAATCAGAAGGAACAATAGGCGCAAGCGCTCTAGTCGCTGAGCGAGGGATACTGCTCTGCCCCTTCCAATAAAGGCGGTCAGCCGCTCTAGCATTTCTAATGTTAAGGGTACGATCCAGTTCCGATAGAAGACTCTGCTTTCTTTTGACGCCATTCAGATCATTAGGCAATTTCTCCAATGGTCCTGCTAACGAAGTTGGTTTAACAGGTGTGTCAGAAATATCAGAAAACTTAGGTTCTTTTTCTATTTGCTTACAGGCCTTGTACATGGAGTCGACTGGGTACATATGATTGATGTAATCAGAAGAAAAGTTGTATGGGCCTTTGTGGGTCAGGACAGTGAATCTCATTATTTACATCCTTGTTGATTAGAAATCACAGAAGATAGAAGCAGTCCATTTGCTTCTTACGCATGCCGGTAGGCTGCGTAAAACAGAGTTGAAATCATAGTGTCCTCACAACTTGTAAGTCAATCTCGCAGCCCTCAATCCCAATAATTAAGCTCAGCCTACTTTATCCCTTTAAAAACCACCCATAGGAAACAGGCAAACCTTAGCATTCAATAAAATAATTGAGATAAGTCCAACACTTATGATCTAAGTCTATTGTGTTGAATGGTTCTGCTTCGTATCGTTGGGTGAGTGGCAGTAACAAGGATGTGTTGATGTTAATCGAGGGATTGTTAATCACGTCTATTCTGGGTTCGATTCAGGACCTGATTGTCGACCAATATACTCAGTCAGCTGATGCGGTGCTGAAAACTGAAGTGGTCGAACACAACGGTGAGAAGATCGTTTTCACCCATCAGCTTTGGCGCATTCGCGACAAATCCGTTTGCCAGCAACACCTCTCCAACTCCCTTGCTTACTACCAATGCAGACAACAGGCTGCCAACTACTTTATGGAAGCCTGCCAATACCTGAACAGCCACTACACCGAGCTTAACCATGGTAAGCAGATCAAAAACATGTACTGCAATGCCGCCACCCAATTTAACCCCAAGGTCGCGCAAATCAGCTTCGCCAACGAAAAGAGCGATGCTCAGAAGCTTAAAGAGGAGTGCAACGTGCTGGTGGCACAAGCGCTCAACAGCAAGAACCGAGAGTTACACCAGAAGCGCGACGAGGTGTGCCAACAATACAGGGAGTTAACTAAGTGAAGGATCTGGATAACCACAGAATTCAAAGCAACCTATCCCGCCAAGGCAAAGAGGTAGTTTGACATGCCAGATATGACGGCTGTTGTGCTTGATGCTGCAAAGACCTTTTGGTGGTTGATACCGCTGTTTTTATTTGCAGCCATTGTTAAATCGCCATGGTTTAAGGGGATGATAGGTGAAGCGATTGTGAAGCTGGCGGCAAGACTGCAGCTACCGAAAGAAACCTATATTCCTATCCACAACGTGACCATGCCTTGTAAGGCCAGCCCTGCTTCGACTCGCGCTAACGGAAAGAGCTCGACCGGCGGGAACGAGAGTGATAGCGAGGAAGAAGGCACTACCCAGATTGACCATATCTTTGTATCGCGGTTTGGAATCTTTGTGGTTGAAACCAAGAATATGCGGGGGTGGATTTTTGGTAGTGAAAAGCAGGCAACCTGGACTCAGAAGATCTACCGCCAAAGCTTTAAGTTCCAGAACCCGCTACGCCAGAACTATAAACACGTTAAGACGATTGAAGCCGCGCTCAACATCCCGGCGGATACCATACATTCCGTGATTGCCTTTGTTGGTGACTGCACCTTAAAGACAGATATGCCTGCCAATGTCACTCAAAACGCTGGCTTTATCCGCTATATAAAATCGTTTACCCAGACGGTGTTTACTGAGGAAGAAGCTCAGAGATTAGTAGCGCAGATACAGGCTGGACGGTTAACCCCGTCATTCAAAACCGACCGCCAACATGTGAAACACCTGAAAAACCGCGAAAGTAAAAAACCAGAGAAACAGTGTCCGCGCTGCGGCTCAGCCATGGTGCTTAGAAAAGCAAAACGCGGTGCAAATGCAGGTAATGAGTTTTGGGGATGTTCGGCGTTTCCGAAGTGTAGGGCTGTGGAAAATCCGATTTAACGGTCAGCAGCCTGCTGCGGCTGCTGCCTAATAACCAAACAGGAACTAGCATATCTAAGCTCCCACTTAGCCATAATCCGCCTTTACAAATTCCTATTTGCCAGTTTGAAAACTTATACCTATTTAAGAATAAGTAAAAGGAGAATCAAAGTAACTAAGAAAAAGCAGTGCTAACATATATCTTAGTTTCTCCTTTGATTGTTAAAATACGCTCTAAAACCATAATGCATAACTATATCCGCATCTGGATCTAAGCTGTATATTTCAGACCCATCCAATGGCTCTCTGTATTTAAATTTAAAGTTGCTACTTGAATACTTGCTACCAATAATTGAACGCTCAAAAAGATCCTCCAAAACATCAGAAGAATCTTTTCCTTCGAACTCTGCATCATTCATATACTTGATAGCACACTCATAATTACAATCAATGTCATTGTGAATTTTTCTAAGCACCTTGAATATTTTAGAAACTTCTTTGTCCGAGTAAAAAGATGATATCTCGCTACGAAACTCTTTAACTAGCTGACTAGCATAAGTTCCTATAAAATCGTTTACCTGTTGCTTACTTAATGGAACTGAAGACTCACCAGATTCTAAAGGTAGAAATAACAAAAGAAGATCTCTTGGCCTAAAAAGTGTATGATCTAAAACATACTTGAAGGAAGATTTCTGTTGATAATTGTCTGTTGTATCCACCAAGCTTTTCCAAGGATCTGACTGGTTACATGGAAGTTCTGCTTTCTCAAATGCTTTTCTAATTCTCAAATCAATAAACTTTCTGATATTAAGATCACTTTCATTATCACCTCTCTGAAAGTCATCTTGATACCATTTAATAGGTGCTGCATATGAAGCCATCATCTTTGCAGTATCAGGGTATTTGTCTCCAACATATTTCTCAACATCATCTCTAAGAAGTATAACAGCCTTAGCTTTAATCTTATTCTTAGAGAAGAAATCATTATTAATGTATTTTGCAACTCGCAACAGACTGACAATACTATCTACGCTAGATCTATTATTTATATCAAAGCCAACATCAAGGTCATCAAAAAATATAACATAAGAGTTTTCATTATCTAACTCAAACCTAGACGTTAATACACTCTTAATAACTTCTTCCAAGTGAGGCAAGAGTTTATAGAAAACTGCTTTCTGAGATTTTATAGAAAATTCTTTTTTAATCTTTTGTCTATAAAACCTTTTTAAGGGCTCTACATTAACTTCAAATCCCTTGTTTTGAGTTATTTCAACTAAATCTGTTTCAGTTATATCCACAAACCCAGTATTCTTCCTTAAAAACTGCCTCAACTGTTCAAAATCATTACTATCCTTCGCGGCTTCACTCTCAGAAAAAAGACGGATAAGGTGAGTATATATTAGCCACTTAAAAATAGATTCTTTCTCAAAATCATGTCCCTTCTCATTACCAATTTGAACAAGCTCTTCTAGGTTTATTCTGTCTTGCTTAACAAAGTCGACAAAAAGGTTACTCATCCCTAAAGACTTAGCATATGCAAACTGGGCGAAGGCGCTTTTCCCTGCGCCTTTTCGCCCGATAACAATAAACTTCTCATGAGATAACTGATTGAATAGATCATGCCAATCTTCATATACATCAGTTAATTTCATTCTGGATTGTTCTAAAGCTTCAGCTTCAGCTTCAGGAGCGCCTAAGAACAGCCTCCTATTCTTGGTCCCTCGGGCAAGATTTCCAAATAACATCTAACCAATTCCTTTGTTTCGTTTACTTGATTATCTTCAAGTTAGCTAGGCCAATATGCTGAAAAACTCAAGATATCGTGACAACCTAACAACTTAAGCTAACTTTGCTTTTCGTATTTATCTGGAATTCGTGGTTCCAGTTAAAAGTCTTTACTCTTTAGACAAAATGACTTAATGCGGAGTGCATTTGCTAGCGTTTTAAAAAGCATAGTTATGAACTCACTTCGTACCAATTTTGTCCAAAGCCGACTTTAGTAATTTAGCAAGTTCACTCGCAGGAAGATCTTCTTTGTGATTATGTTTTTCTAGAGTTGAACTTGGATTAAAGTCTATAGCTTCAATTGTTGATGCCGCCAGCTTTGTTGTTAGTTCTTCTTTGGCTTCGCTATCATTTAGTTTTTCTATTTGGCGTTTGTGGCCAACGTATGTTTTTGCGATTGTTTCCTTGTGAGCATACTCTTCCTGTAACCGTTTACTTTGAGATTGTTGCTTACTAGAAAATAGAGCTAGCCAGATCAAGGGGCCGAATAGCGGTAGCCTCTTTAAAAACTCAACGGTGTAGTTAAGCTTATCTTCACCACTACCGTTTAAATCATTAGCCAGATAAACCATTATTGCTATACATGCTACAAATACGAACGTCCATATATTTTTAGGCCAGCGATAGGAATTTTTTTGATCTTGAAACGCTTTAGCCAGTTCGACATTCGTAGCACCAGATAAGGCTCCCTCAATTTGTGCCAACAGCTCTTCAGACCTTGATTGGTGAGTTTCTAGGTCATCTTCATATTTTTCAAAAAGGGACTCAAGCTTTGATTCTAATCCTTCTTCAGAATCTTGGTCTCCGTACAACCTGACATAGGATTCCTTAAACTTTTTTCTGGATGCTGAGGTTTCCTCTAAAATCTCTTCTATTTCAAACTTACTTGACTCTATTTCAGGCAATAAACCATTTGATGCTTCATGTATTCTCTCATGCGTGACTATAATTTCTGTAAGTAGAGAATCGGTTCTCTCAACAATATCGGAGATTTCATTTTTTGAGTCTTGAAGCTGAGACTTCAAACATTTACCTTCGTCATCATCCTCAAGTAAATATTTATGTAACTCAGATATTTCATGCTTATTCTGACGTAATTCACCTAATAGCGTATTGGCTTCTTCCTTTATCTGGTTTCTTAACCTAGTGAAAGAGCCTTTTTGACCAGGCGTTAAGTTTTCATTATCCAATATATTTAAATCCCTATAATTTCTTAAGCCACAATCATAAGTAATAGCTAGCGACTCAATGTGTCATGGATTTCCTTCTCGAAGTACTAAAAGACGAGCTAGTACCCAGTATTAACATATTTACTAATAAATACGGAAGACGATTTTTCTATCAATATAGAGAAACCAGTTTTTGGCTTCTGATAGCTTCTTGTTGCCCATTACAGCACCAGAAATCCAAATCACTTTTTCATCTGACTTTCCACCAAGGAGAGCAGAGGCTTCATCTAAACCTTTTTGTTTTAGAACACAAAGGTCGTCCGACTCCAGCAATATCGTTGTGACTGGCTCTTCTACACCATTTGCTCTATCTATTTTTAGAAGTTTCAAAAGATTCACGCCCCTTGATAAACATAGTTAGTTGCTTCTGTTCACCTAGAAGATCTAGCCTACCCTACAACGGAGAAGTTGCCTATGTCCGTCGCGCTCAATAGATTTAAAAAAGACTAACCAATAATACGGTAGTCGAGCAGAATAAAAATCGGAGCTAGCTCAAGATTATGGGAAGAGTTGCGATCTTCATAAGCTACACGAAGTCATTGAAACAATCGCTTTCACTCAAAAATCTATGTTTCAGAAAATTTCTACTTTAGGAGAGCACACATTAGTAGCTATAACGTGATAATTGATGGTCAATTGTTTATATAGTAGAAGGTTCGTTACTCTGATAAGTTTTGGTGCACGAACAGTCTGTTTTAAAAAAGCGAGCACCACTTTCGCGATGCTCGCTTCTTCTATCTAACCGCTTTTATGCCAGCAGCCTAACGCTGCTGACTTATGTTCTCAACGAACTAAACCCTACTCATACTCACTCATAGGTACACAAGCGCAGAACAGGTTGCGGTCGCCGTAGACATCATCAATGCGGTTCACCGATGGCCAGAACTTGTTGGCGGCGACAGCGCTTACTGGGTATACCGCGGTTTTGCGGTCATAGCTGTGCTGCCAGTCGGCTTCAATCACGTCGTACTGGGTGTGCGGGGCGTGAACCAATGGGTTGTCTTCCAGTGTCCAGTCGCCCTGCTCTACTTTGCTGATCTCGTTGCGTATAGAGAGCATGGCTTCGATAAAGCGGTCCAACTCTACTTTCGATTCAGACTCTGTCGGCTCTACCATCAACGTACCCGCTACCGGGAAGCTCATGGTGGGCGCGTGGAAGCCGTAGTCGATCAGGCGCTTGGCGACGTCCATCTCGGTGATGCCGGTGGCTTCTTTGAGTGGGCGCATATCGATAATGCACTCGTGCGCCACGCGATCATTCTGGCCGGTGTAGAGGATCGGGAAGTGGCCTTTGAGTTTGGCGACCAGGTAGTTGGCATTGAGGATCGCCACTTCGGTGGCTTTCTTCAGGCCGATGCCGCCCATCAGGGCGATATATACCCATGAGATAGGCAGGATGCTGGCACTACCAAAAGGTGCGGCAGATACTGCGCCGTTTTCGTTGCCCAAGTCGAACTGGGTGTGACCCGCCACAAACGGTGCCAGGTGTTTCTTAACACCAATTGGCCCCATGCCCGGACCGCCGCCACCGTGTGGAATACAGAAGGTTTTGTGCAGGTTCAGGTGCGATACGTCGGCACCGATAAAGCCAGGCGAGGTAACGCCTACCTGTGCGTTCATGTTGGCGCCATCCAGATACACCTGACCGCCGTGCTGATGCACAACGTCGCAGATCTCCTGAATAGTGTCTTCGTATACACCGTGGGTAGATGGGTAGGTGATCATGATGCAGGAGAGGCTGTCGGCCAGCTCTTCGGCTTTGGCACGCAGATCATCCATATCAACGTTGCCCTGCTTGTCACAGGCAACCACGACTACTTTCATGCTGACCATTTGTGCCGATGCCGGGTTAGTACCATGGGCAGAAGCCGGGATCAGACAGACGTTACGGTGACCTTCGCCACGGCTTTCGTGGTACTTCTGGATCGCCAGCAGGCCGGCGTATTCACCCTGTGCGCCTGAGTTAGGCTGCATGCAGATAGCATCGTAACCTGTGATATCCACTAGCCAGTCTGACAGCTGGTCGATCATGGTTTTGTAGCCAGTGGCTTGCTCTGCCGGGCAGAACGGGTGCAGCTCGCCGAACTCTGGCCAGGTCACCGGGATCATCTCGGCGGTGGCGTTGAGCTTCATGGTGCAGGAGCCGAGGGAGATCATGGAGTGGTTCAGAGCCAAGTCCTTGTTCTCCAGGCGCTTGATATAGCGCAGCATCTCGGTTTCGCTGTGGTAGCTGTTAAATACCGGGTGCTCCAATACTGCGGTTTCACGCTGCAGTTCGGCAGGAATTGAGCTGGCATCTGCGGCGGTCAGTTCGGCATCGATGTTATCGATTTCGAGTGCATGGCCTTCACCCAGCAGTACGTCCCACAGTTGAGCGATGTCGCTGCGTGTCACTACTTCGTGCAAGCTGACACCCAATTTGCCGTCCAGATCCAAACGCAGGTTAATGCCCGCTGCTTGGGCGCGGCTGACGATTTCGTCTTTGTTATCGACGGCCAGGGTCAGGGTATCGAACCAGTGGCCATTTACCGGCGTAATGCCTTTTTTGCTCAGGCCCGCTGCCAGAATATCTGTGTAGCGGTTGATGCGCTGAGCAATGGTTTTCAGGCCTTCAGGGCCGTGATAGACGGCATAGAATGCGGCCATATTGGCCAGTAATACCTGGGCGGTACAGATGTTGGAATTGGCTTTTTCGCGGCGGATATGCTGCTCGCGGGTCTGCATCGCCATACGCAGGGCGGTTTTGCCGTTGGTGTCTTTCGATACACCGATAATACGGCCCGGCAGTGCACGCTTATATTTGTCACGCGTAGCAAAGAAAGCCGCGTGAGGACCACCGTAGCCCATAGGCACACCAAAGCGTTGGGCAGAGCCCAGTACCACGTCGGCACCCAGTTCACCGGGTGATTTCAGCAGCATCAGCGCCATGATATCGGCCGCGACACAGGCCACGCCTTTGGCGTCCTGTACCGCTTTGATTTGGTCGCGGATATCAACAATGTCGCCTTCGCTGGTGGGGTACTGGAACAGGGCACCAAAGATATCTTTACCCGCAATACTCTCATCAGATAGGACGGTTGCCGGGCCCACTTCAACTTCAAACCCAAAGGCTTCGGCGCGAGTTTGCAGCACGTCGATGGTTTGTGGATGAACCGTGTCAGCCACATAAAACAGATTGGCTTTTTTGTTTTTGGAGACACGCTTGGCCAGGGCCATGGCTTCGGCCGCGGCGGTGGCTTCATCCAGCAGAGAAGCACTGGCCAGATCCATGCCGGTCAGGTCCATGCTCAGCTGTTGGAAGTTCAGCAGGGATTCAAGGCGGCCCTGGGCGATCTCAGGCTGGTATGGCGTGTATGCGGTGTACCAACCCGGGTTTTCTAATATGTTTCGCAGGATCACATTAGGTACCAGCGTGGGGTAATAACCCATGCCGATATAGGATTTTGCGACGGTGTTTTTGGCAGCAACAGATTTCAGGTAGGCCAGTACTTCCTGTTCGGTTCGGCTTTCGCCTGTGGCCAGCGGTTGTGGCAGGCGAATGGCGGCAGGCACGGTCTGTTCAATCAGATCATCCAATGAACTGGCGCCTGTATCGGTCAGCATGGCGGCGATCTCTTGTTCGCTTGGGCCGATGTGACGTCGAACAAAAACATCTTTCTGCTCCAGGGAGCTGAGGGAGCGGTTTGAAGGTGCGGTCATCTTTACTGTACCTGTCTGATTTACTGCGTCAGGGGTTAAAAAAGACAGGCCCCGGCAAAATGCCGAGGCCTGGTTAAGCGTATTACTAATTAATCTTCGTCGAGCGTGTTGGCGTAATCTTCAGCGCTCAGCAGATCGTCCAGCTCTTCTGGCTCGCTTGGCTTGATCTGGAAGATCCAGCCGTCGCCGAACGGGTCGTTGTTGACCTGCTCTGGGGTGCCTTCCAGATCTTCGTTAACGGCAACGATCACACCTGAGATAGGTGAATAGATGTCTGAGGCGGCTTTTACTGATTCACACACGGCAACGTCGTCGCCAGCGGCTACTTCGTCTTCCACTTCCGGCAGCTCGACGAATACCATATCGCCCAGCAGCTCTTGTGCATGCTCTGTGATACCTACGAAGCAGGTACCGTCGGCTTCTTTACGAACCCATTCATGAGTGGCGGTGTACTTAAGTTCACTCGGCACGTTACTCATCTTCTCTTCCCTCTGGATATTTATACTTCAAATAACTAATGCTTTTGACCGTTATACCACTGGCTTACCGTTACGAACAAAGACAGGCGGAACCAGTTTTACTGTAACCCACTTTTTGCGCATTTCCACTTCAACTTCAGCGACTTCAACTGAAGGAATACGGGCCAATGCAATACCTTGACTCAGCGTAGGCGAGAAGGTTCCCGATGTGGTGATGCCAGTATGCTCTGAACCGTCGGTGGCTTTCACTTTCACCGCCATGCCAGCGCGCAGTACGCCTTTGGTTTCCAGCAGCAGGCCAACCAGTTCTTCGGTGCCTTCGGCTTTTTGTGTTTCGAGTACGGCGCGGCCGATAAAATCACGGTCGCTAGGCTCAAGGGCGACGGTCCAGCCCATGTTTGCCGCCAGTGGGGATACGGTTTCATCCATATCCTGACCATACAGGTTCATGCCTGCTTCTAAGCGCAATGTGTCACGGGCACCCAAGCCGCAAGGACGTACACCGGCATCCAGCAGCTTCTGCCACAAGTCTTCCGCTTGTGCTTCAGGTACCACGATCTCGTATCCGGCTTCACCGGTGTACCCTGTGGTGGCAATAAACAGATCACCTGCCTGCACACCAAAGAATGGTTTCATGCCGTCGACCATGGTGTTTTGCTCATCGCTGAATACGGTAGCGGCTTTGGCTTTGGCTTCCGGGCCCTGCACGGCGATCATGGATAACTCTGGGCGCTCGCTTACTGCAACGTTGAATGCGTCTGCTTGTTTGTTGATCCACGCTAGGTCTTTTTCACGGGTCGCTGAGTTAACCACCAGGCGGAACCAGTCATCTGCCAGGTAGTAAACAATCAGGTCATCAATCACACCGGCTTCAGGCGTACACATGGCGGTGTAAAGGGCTTTGCCCGGCGTTTTCAGTTTGGCGACGTCGTTGGCGAGAAGAAAACGGAGGAAGTCGCGAACACGTGCGCCTTTAAGATCAACAATGGTCATGTGAGAAACATCGAACATACCGGCGTCTTGGCGAACGGCGTGGTGCTCTTCGATTTGTGAACCGTAGTTGATTGGCATCTCCCAGCCATAAAAATCAACCATCTTTGCGTTGGATGCTAAGTGCTTATCAAACAATACAGTTTTTTGCGGCATTGAGATGTCTCCGGCCGGGGGATGAGATGGGGGCGGATTATACCCGCCAGATTACGCCTGAGAAATACCTAATAGAGCAGAGATTGCTTTGACCTGTATCAAAACTGTAAAGCGGCGGCGACAGGCTCACCATTTTGGGGCTCTAAAAATTTGAAGTGACATTTTGGGGCCCCAGCCTGAGCTCAGGCTTGGTCTAACACTCGCTCTAAAACCGATATGAAACGTCTATGGAAAGCACATCAATACCGGGATTGTACTTATTGGTATCTGCGTTAGAGGTGTGCTGGAAGGTTAATCCCAGATGCCAGTTTCTATGGGCTTCAAATACGACACCGAGGTGAGACGTAAAATGTAGTTCACCACCAGCATCAAAATGGGGGGCTTCGGGTGAATCCAGGTACGTAGGTGCAATACCAAACTGCAGATGAAGAGGGAAATCGTCCTTGAACCAGCGGAAGTTGGGACCTATGGCCACATGCCACATATCGTGACCGTTGATCTCGTAAATACCGCCCATGGACATAATTTCTGTATTGAAGTGCCAGCCGCTATCCCAGGACCAGTTCCAGGGCGTGGAGAGGTTGGCATACACCGCCATCAACTCTTCTTCGTGGCTATTACTGTAGTCGGAGATACCGTATCGGGCACCGAGGCCGAGCAGGTCGAAGGTGGTTTCGTCCTCAGCGTAGGCTGAAGGCACCAGTACTGCAGCAGATAAACAAGCAACCAAACACCCTGACGCTCGCAGCATGCCTATATCTCCCTATAACTTATTGATACGCTTGATTAACTAAAGCACACCTATGAGATATAGAAAAATATTAAATGCTATTTATTAGGGGCTGGGCACACCTTCAATGGCGAGCTTCGCTAATTGCTGTTTGAGCGGTGTTAACTCATCGGCCACGCGCATACCGACACCACGCAATAGTTTCAGCGGTGGGATGTCGTTGCTGAACAGGCGTTTGATCCCTTCCATTGCAGCGATCATGGCAACGGTTTCGGCCTTGCGTTCACGTTCGTAGGCGCGCAGGTTCTGTCGCAAGCCGATATCTTTATTGCCATCCGCCAACGCCAGCAGGTGTTTTGCCAGTGCTTTGGCGTCCTGAAAGCCGAGGTTAACGCCCTGCCCTGCCAGCGGATGAATAGTATGGGCAGCGTCCCCCATCAGAACCACACGATCGCAGCTCCAATTGCGGGCATAACGCATGGTCAGCGGTATCACGGCTCGTTCGCCCTGTAGCTCACAAAGCCCCAGCTTCATATCAAAAGCAGTGGCCAGCTGTTTATTAAACTCGGCTTCAGATGCCTGGCCATGCTGTTTGGCTAACTCTGGCGGCAGTGACCAGACAATGGAGCAGAGGTTATCTTCCGGCAGTGGCAAAAAAGCCAGCGGGCCATCAGGTGTGAAGATCTGATAAGCGGTGTGGCTGTGTGGCAGATCGGTTTTGATTGTGGCGACCAGTGCGTGGTGGTCATAATCCCAGAATGTCAGCGGCAGGCGGGCCTGCTGACGCAGCCAGGAGTGGGCACCGTCGCCCGCCACCATCAGTGGTGCTGAAACAGGTTCATCGTCATCCAACAGCAGCCAGGCTTCTCGCTCACTGAGGCGCAGCTTTTTCGGCGCTACGCCGTATAGCAGATCGACATTGGCGGCTTGTTTCACCGCTTGATACAGGCCAGCACAGATATGACTGTTTTCGACAATATGGCCCAGGTGACTCATGGCTAATTCATCAGCCGCAAAGCCGATACGGGCAAAACTGTCTTTTTCCCACACGCTCATCTGCTGGTAAGGGCTCAATCGTGCCGGTGCAATATGCTGCCAGGCACCGATGTCACGCAAAAACTGTTCGCTGTTATGGTTTAGTGCGCTGACACGATTGGTATAGCTACTTTGATCGTTATCTGAAGCTTGGCCGACCGGCGGTTGGCCTTTATCTATCACAGCCACCCGCAGTGGGGTATCAGCCAATGCGGCGGCCAGACTCAGGCCGACCATACCACCACCCACAACGATCAGATCGTAACTACTCATAATGTGTTTCCAGAAAGAGGTTCAACACGGCCAAGGCCCATGCCCAGCTGTGTCAGAGGTGCCTGCAATGATGGCAGCCATTGCAGCGCCGCCAGTCCGGTGCTTCGCAGCAGCGCCATGGATCGGGCATTATTGGAGAACAAACGGCACAGGCCATCTGTGAAATTCACCACCTGATTGATATCTGCCTCTCGGCCATCGCGGTAATGTTTTAACACGCCATGCAGGCCGATATCAGTTTGTTCGCGCCAGCTGTCAGCAACCACCCTGACCAGGGTTTGAATATCGCGCATTGCCAGATTAAAACCCTGTCCTGCGATGGGGTGCAGCGCATGGGCAGCATTGCCCAAAACAACCGCGCGATGATGAATAAGCTGTTCACTCTGCATCAATTGCAGTGGATACACGTCTCGCACACCGGCTTTTTTCAATCGACCTAAACGATAACCTGCCACCGGCTGCAAGGCTTTGATAAAGGCTTGGTCATCTAATTCGGCGATCTGTTTGGCCTGCTCATGGCCCAGGCACCACACCAATGAAGTGCGACCGCCGGACATAGGCAGCAAGGCCATGGGGCCTGTGTCGGTAAAACGTTCGTATGCCCAGCCATTGTGTGGCTGTTCAAACTCCAGATTGGCAATCACTGCGCTTTGTTCATAGGCACTGCGTCGCACGCCGATACCCAATAACTCGCGGGTATGGGAGCGACCACCATCTGCTACCACCAGCAATTTGGCGGTTAGCTGCTTGCCGTTGTCCAGCTGCAACTGAACCTGATCCTGCTGTTGCTTGAGTTCAGAGACTTTGGCGGGTGCGAACAGGTCGACTTGGGATTGTTGCTGCAAACGCTGAGTGACCACTGCACCAACACTGCTGACTTCCAGCACATGGCCAAAGCTAGGCTGGCCTTGGCTAGAAGAGCTTTGCTCGGATGCATGAAGGTTGGTCACGCCAAAGTGGCCGCGATCAGACACCTGGATATGTTGGATAGGCGCGGCATCGGCTGCCAATGCGCCCCAAAGAGACCATGCCTTGAGCTGTTCAATGGTATTGGCTGATAGCGCAAGTGCGCGATTATCAAACGAGGGGTGGTTGTCGCTTTCAGGGGCGGCACCATCAATCAATGCCAAGCGAATTTGTGGGCATTCGTCGAGTAAACCCAATGCCAATGTGGCGCCGGCCATGCCGGCACCAACAATGATCAAGTCATACTGAGACGCTGCATCACTCATCAGGCAGTAACCGCTTCCCCGGCCATCATCTGCTCAACCTGATCCAACTCTTTCACAGCGCTGGCGGTGAGGTTGTCGTGACCGGATTTAGTCACCAGCAGGTTATCTTCAATACGAATGCCTGTGCCACGCCACTGCGCGTCGACTTCGGCATCGAGAGCGATGTACAGACCCGGTTCGATGGTCAGCACCATACCCGGTTCAAAAGGACGCTCGGTATCGTCCACTTTGTATTCGCCAACATCGTGTACATCCAGGCCAAGCCAATGGCCAATGCCATGCATGTAATACGCGGCGTAGGCTTTCTCTTTGATCAGGGTTTCCAGCTCACCTTCGAGAATGCCCAGCTTTATCAGACCGGCCGTGAGTACTTCAATCGCTTTGTCACCCACCTGCTTGATGGTGTTGCCGGGCGTGACCAAGGCCATCGCGGCTTTTTGTGCATCCAGTACCAACTGGTAAAGCTTACGTTGCGGTTCGCTGAACTTACCTGACACCGGGAAGGTACGGGTGATATCGGCGGCATAACCCTGCAGCTCACAGCCGGCATCGATCAGTACCAGGTCGCCATCTTTGAGGCCATCGGCGTTTTCGGTGTAATGGAGAATACAGGCGTTGTCGCCACTACCAACAATGGTGCCGTAAGCAGGCGAGCGAGCGCTGCGCATGGCAAACTCGTGGTGAATTTCCGCTTCCAGCTGATATTCGGTCGCACCGTCTTTTGCGAACCTCATAGCGCGGTGGTGGGCATCGGCAGAGATAACACCCGCTTCACGCATCACGGCTATTTCCGCTTCTGATTTAATCAGGCGCATCTCGTGCAAAATCGTGCGTGCGTCGAAGATCTCTTTTGGTGCTTTCCAGCCTTTCTTCGGGCCGCTGCGCAGTAAGCTCAGGGTGGCCAGGATCTGTTGGTCAAACTCCGGATAAATACCCTGAATAAAGTAAACGCGCTGTTTGCCATCCAGGGCTTTGCGAAGCTGTTCACTGGCATCTGCAATATCAAACGCTTCATCAACCTTCAGCGCTTCGACTGCCGCTTCTGGTCCCAGTCGACGCCCTTGCCAGATCTCCGCCAGCTTGTCTTTATTACGGCACAGCAGCTTGGTTTCGTTACTCTCGCCTTTGCTCTGGCCTTTGTTCTGGCCTTTGCTGAGGATCAGTAAGGCATCTGGTTCAGCAAACCCGGTCAGGTAGAAGAAGTCGCTGTCCTGACGGAACAGGAATTCGGTATCACGACTGCGGGTTAGCTCTTGGGCTGCCGCAAACACGGCCACGCTGTTGTCAGCCATCTGGTCAAAGAAACGCTGACGGCGGGCGATAAATTCAGACTGGGGGATGCTAGGTACTTGGCTCACTACGACGCTCTCATGCACTTAACTAAAAACAAACGCAATTAATGCAAACGGGGTTTTGATTCTGCCGCGGATGTTTCGCGATAACCCAGTTCATTGAAACAGAAGATGGCAGATACGCGCAGATACTCGACTACCTCAATAAATGCCGCTTCCATTTCATCGGGATCTTCATCCTCATCACCCAGAGATACGCGGGACAGTTCAGCCAGATCAGCGATAATCTCTTTGAGCTCGTCAGATGCGCTTTCCAATCCACCACAGGCAACGGCAAAACCCGCCAGGAACCCTTCAACCCAATCAGCCATGGCGTCAACACGTTGGGCCAGGTCAACTTCATCTTCGGGCAGCAACGGGGCAAACGTCAGACTCTCATCTACCAGCACCTGGCAGACATGTTGATAAACACGATCGGTGGCATCCGCAAGATCGGACGGCAACGCAAACCCTTCGTTTACCAGATCTGCCAGTGGTGCGCGCCAGCTGCGACCGTCGAGTGGAATGCCGCCGCAAACCAGGCCCGAAATAACACCGTGCACTTCTGCGGCCGATGCCAACAACTTGAATTTGTCCAACAGCTCGTTGAACTCTTCGAATTCGTAAATTGCGCTTGCGCTCATGGGGTAACCGTTAATATTAGCTCTTTGGGGGCTAGCTTAGCATTGACCTGGATACAGACCAACGCTGGCTGCTTTAATCCTGAGCAAACAGACCACAGAAGTGGCAAATTAGGTTGACTTGCACTCTGCCACGAGGAAAATGGATCCCACAGCGCATGCTAAGCTTTTAGCTTTCCTGGTGTGTTTGCCAGTGGGTTACGTCCCTGAGCCGATATCCACATTTTAAGGGTTGTTTAGTCATTGCTATTGAGCATGCTCAGCTCGACTGAGACGCCTACGGTAGTGCTAGATTTCCCGCCTTGAACCGGAGGGTTCAAGGGCTGACACCCGCAGCGGCACACTGGGAAACTTCTCATAATAAGGCCCGAATGCCTTGAACCTCAGCCGCCAACAGATCCGCCAACACGTTCGAGAACGACGTCAGCAACTCTCTGATGCTGACCAGCGGCTGGCGGCTGAATCGTTACTATGCCAATTACAGTCGCTTCCCCAGTTTCAAAACGCCAATCGCGTTGGGCTTTATCTGGCCAACGATGGCGAAATCGATCCTGAACCGGTAATTCAACACCTGTGGCACAAAGGCTGTGACGTCTATCTGCCGGTGCTTCACCCTTTCAGCAAGGGCCACCTGCTGTTCCTGCACTACGACAGAAATACCCTGCTGATCCGCAATCAATACGGTATTCCCGAGCCACGGCTGGATGCCACCGCCATTGCTCCCCTGACCTCACTGGACCTATTGCTGTGCCCATTGGTGGCATTCGACGCAGAGGGCAACCGTTTGGGTATGGGTGGCGGCTTTTACGATCGGACCCTCAGCCGCTGGCATCCTGAGGCAAATCCGGCTCCCTACCCCGTGGGACTGGCCCATAATTGTCAGCAAGTTGAGGCGTTACCGGCGCAAGAGTGGGATGTGCCACTGCCGATGATCGCCACACCAGACAAGGTTTGGCAGTGGTAGCCGACCTGTTTCAGACAAGGCTGAAGTTATTTTAGACGTCTAGACTTCTACTAGACGAAATACTCGGCTATAATTCCGCCTCCTTCAACCTGTACTCAGACACAGGGACTGACATGACGCAAGACGAACTGAAAAAAGCGGTCGGCTGGGCCGCATTAGAATATGTCCAACCTGGCACCATTGTTGGTGTAGGCACGGGCTCCACGGTTAACCACTTCATTGATGCGCTGGCAACAATGAAAGATGACATCGAGGGAGCCGTTTCCAGCTCGGAAGCGTCAACAGAGAAGATGAAGTCCCTGGGTATCGAAGTATTCGATCTGAACAGTGCTGGCCCGCTGGATCTATATGTAGATGGTGCCGATGAGATCACCAAACACCTGCATATGATTAAAGGTGGTGGTGCCGCACTGACTCGCGAAAAGATTGTCGCGGCAGTGGCGAAGAAGTTTGTCTGTATCGTTGACCAAAGCAAACAGGTTGGTCGCCTCGGCAAGTTCCCTCTGCCCGTTGAAGTGATCCCCATGGCTCGCAGCTATGTGGCGCGTGAGCTGGTTAAACTGGGTGGTGACCCGGTTTGGCGCGATGGCGTTATCACGGATAACGGCAACGTCATTCTGGATGTTCATAATCTGGATATCCTGGATCCAGTGGCACTGGAAACAGAGATCAATCACATCACGGGTGTGGTTACTAATGGCATTTTTGCTCGCCGCGCGGCAGATGTTGCGCTGGTTGGTAGCGAACAGGGTGTAGCTAAGGTCACTCTGGATTAATCATGATGGCCCGCAAGGGCTTTTAGCAGTTTTCAAAGTAAAGAGTTGGATGTCGTTATGCGCAAAATTTCGCTAGACAAGCACAAGATTAAAATCCTTCTTCTTGAAGGATTACACCAGAGCTCAGTAGAAGTTCTGAAAGCGGCCGGTTACGAAAACATTGAATACCACAAAGGCTCGCTGTCCGAAGATGCGCTGAAAGAAGCGATCAAAGATGTTCACTTTATCGGTATCCGCAGCCGTACCCAGCTGACCGAAGAGGTGCTGGCATGCGCTGACAAGCTGGTTGCTATCGGCTGCTTCTGCATCGGCACCAACCAGGTCAACCTGGCTGCCGCCGAGAAGCGTGGTATCCCGGTATTTAACGCACCGTTCTCCAACACCCGTAGTGTTGCCGAATTAGTTCTGGGCGAAATCCTGCTGTTGTTCCGTGGCGTACCAGAGCGTAACGCCAAAGCGCACCGTGGTGAGTGGGATAAGAGCGCTATCGGCAGCTACGAAGCGCGTGGCAAAAACCTGGGCATCATAGGTTACGGCCACATTGGTACCCAGCTGGGTATTCTGGCTGAAACTATCGGCATGAAGGTGTACTTCTACGATATCGAAACCAAACTGCCATTGGGTAACGCCAATCAGGTGGCCAGCATGGAAGAGCTGCTGGGCCTTGCAGATGTTGTTTCTCTGCACGTACCAGAAACGCCGCAAACCAAATATATGTTTGGTGCTGAGCAACTGTCTCAGATGAAAGACGGCGCCATCCTGATCAACGCCGCACGCGGCACTGTCGTTGAGATTGATGACCTGTGTGCAGCACTGCGTGAGAAGAAAATCTCAGGTGCAGCCATCGACGTATTCCCGGTTGAACCGAAAGCCAACGGCGAAGAGTTTGAATCACCGCTGCGCGAGTTCGACAACGTGATCCTGACACCACACGTAGGTGGTAGCACCCAGGAAGCACAGGAAAACATCGGCATCGAGGTAGCAGGTAAACTGGCCAAGTACAGTGACAACGGCTCTACCCTGTCTGCAGTTAACTTCCCAGAAGTATCACTGCCAGAGCACGAAGGCTGCAGCCGTCTGCTTCACATCCACCACAACCAGCCTGGCGTGATCAACCAAATCAACCAAGCGTTTGCAGCGAAAGGCATCAACGTTGCCGCACAGTACCTGCAAACAACCGCTGATATCGGTTATGTGGTTATCGAAATCGACACCGAGCAGGCTGATGTAGCACTGGCGGAACTGAAAGCGATTGATGGCACCATCCGCTGCCGTATCCTGCACTAGGATTTAGCTTTTGCTGGATTAAGAAAAGCCCTGCGATGCAGGGCTTTTTTGTTGCTGCCTTGTTTACTATTGGGTTCTATACAGTGGCTTCTTTAATTCAAAACTGAATTCCCGCCAGCCCAACCAATTAATAAAGGATTTCGGGCGCTTACTTTCATTTTTCTGAATTAAAATTGGATTTCAGCGCCCAAGTCAGGGAGTGAATACGCCTTCACTCCCTGACAACCACTCTTTACCGGCAGAGAGTGCGCCCCAACTATGTGCTTATCCTTCGCTTTCACCGGCATAGGGTCTGGTGGCCTTTGGCGTATGAGTGTTGTTCGAACGAAACGCGCAATTGAGCAAGAAATGAGTTGCGTAGCTTAGTGAGCTAAGCAAGTAACGAATGACGCAGCGAAAGTGCGTTTCGACGAACCCCATCTCCTCGAAAAAAGGGGCAGCATCAGTTGGGGATTTATTCTACGTTATCGGCAGCTTATTGAGACCCACTCAACTTCGCCACCTCTGCCTTGCCTAAATCCCCAACTGTTTGCTGCAAAAACACCCGCTAAAGGTCACCAGCCCCTACACTAACGGCTCGATAAACGTCCCTGTTTAACGAGCCTAAGATGGGCATCCTTGCCCATCTTCACGTCGATTCTTGGGCTCGCTACGGGCACATAGAGGGGGGAAGTGTCCCGTAGCTAACTACGGAGTAATTCCCCCTTCAAGCGCACTGACCGTAACAGCTATGCAAGGTCACGAGGCAGGACGCCGAGTGAACAAAGTCAGCACAGGGAAGTGCTGTCTTTGTGTGCCGCCAGCAGAGCTGGTTAAGGGAAGTGAACAGCGCTTGGTGGGGGCGCAGGCTACACCAGTAGAGAATGTTGTTAGGGCCTTGGGCGAGCAAGTCCCTAACTAAGGGTGCCAAATCAGAGCTCTATTAAAAAATAGGGAATATAAGCACACTTATGGTTTCAAGAGTTAGTTCAAGTCGCCTATCAGTTTTTTTAACGGAGAAAGTGTTCAGAAACGATACAACAACGTCAAACTGGTCCGGGTATCCAACGTCTCTAGCGTTTCATCAAATAGCCCATCGTCATTAATCGGGTTGGTCTGATGTACAAAGGAGAAACTTAGCTTCAGCAGCATCTGACCGATCAAAGAAGCACTAAGGGATGTGTCGGAACGGGTAATGGTGTTCTCCTGACCAATTTCAGAAGAGAACACTTCAGCAAAGGTGGCGGTATCACTGATCTGCCACTCGAGTTTGGCAGCCAGTCGGGAAATAAACTCTCGTTGATCTTTTTCTACATCATTTCGGCGGTAACCTGGGCCGGCTTCCAAATCGAGATAGGCGATATCGGCCTGCCATGCTCGCCAGCCATAACCTGCCGATACGGTGATCAAATCACGTAGGCCATTAAAGCGATCATTTTCGTAGTCAGCCAAACCAAACGTGTACTCTAAATCGTTCCATTCTCGCTGGGTCTTCAGAGTAAACTTGTAACGCTCTTGAGATGTTGACTCATCATCTTTCTTGAAATCAGACTCAAACGCATAATTATTGCGCCAACCAATCATAAAGTGATCGACTTCGATACGGCTGCGATAGCTGGTGGTTTCTGTATTACCGGTGGAGTTGTTAAGACCTACCTCAACGGAACCGGCAAAACCCCGACGCGATAACTCCTCATCACTGTATTCGTCATCCAGTGGTGACCAGAGATCGGCATGAGTAGGGAAAGAGCAGAGTGAGAAGAGTGACAAACTCACTGCCAAAATGCGCCTGAACAACCTCTCCCCCGAACGAACATAATAATCAATAAAAACCTAGATTCTATGTTACCCACACAACAGCCTTTGGCAATCAGAGATTACCAACTATGCGCGGTACTCGAGGAGTCTTTTTAGAAGCTATAGAGCAGTGTCACGGCAGTTCTGGTATCCGTCTTCGACAACTCTTCGTCGTCTTCCTCATCAACCGTCGGCGCAGTCTGATGAGTTACAGTAAAAGAAGCTTTCATCGCCAGTGAACCAATAATGCTTGCGGTTATGGCGGTTTCAGAACGGGTGACTACGTTATCTTCACCAATCTCTGAACTCAAGCGCTGGGTAAATTTTGAGGTTTCACTGATATCCCAGCTGTAATTGCCTGCGACACGAGCAATCATTTCATCATTCTTGTCTTTCGCATCATTAGTACGATAACCAGGACCACCTTCCAAATCGAGGAACATGCTGTCGGTTTCCAGAACCCGCTGACCGTAACCCACCGAAATGGTATTCGCGTCCTCCATACCGTTGAATCGATCGTTCTCATAACTGTATCGATAGAAGGTATAGCTATTGATAGCAAAGGCCCACTGTCGGTTACCCTGAGCAGACGCGAAGTAACGTTCCTCTTTCACCTCATCGTCATCTTCTTTGTAGTCGGTTTCGAATACGTAATTGTTTCGCCAACCAATAAGGAAATGATCAACATCGATTTTTGAGCGGTAGGTAGTGGTTTCAGTGTTACCCGTAGTCATGTTGAACCCCAGTTCAACGCCACCAGCAAAACCACGTTTGATCAGCTCTTCTTCGGTCAGTTCCTTTTCATCCCAATCAATATCTGCAAACGCGGGCGCGGCAAAAGAGACAACGAAAACGAGAGCAAAGGCAGTGAGAAACTTCATTGGTACACCAAACTGGAAGATAAAAACCTCAGCCAGCATGGACTGAGTAAACGTGTCGATTATGCACGTTTACCCAGCTCAGCTCTAGCATGAGATTGCAGATAGTACGTCTACGAAGCCTGCTTCATATTTAGGTCCATCTGTGGGAATGGGATCTCCACACCGGCTTCATCATAGGCTTTCTTAATCTGCTCATTCAGGTCGAAGAATACGGTCCAGTAATCAGGTGTATTCACCCAGCAACGAATTGCCAGGTTAACGGAAGAGTCAGCAAGCGCTGCTACGCCTAATGTGAAACCGTCTTCATTAATCACCAATGGGTGCTCAGACATCACTTTTTCGGCAATAGATTTCGCCTGGGCTAAATCAGCACCGTACGAAACACCAATCACCAGATCGACGCGACGTTTGGCTTCACGACTGTAGTTGGTGATAGCTCCACCCATGACCTGAGCATTAGGTACCACAATGACTTTATTGTCGGGGGTTTTCAGTACTGTTGAGAAAATTTGGATAGACTCAACCGCGCCTGACACACCACCGGCTTCAACAAAATCGCCTTTACTGAATGGGCGAAAGCCGACGATCAATACACCGGCTGCGAAGTTAGATAGGCTGCCCTGCAGTGCCAAACCAATCGCCAGACCAGCAGCTGCAATCACAGCGGCAAAAGAGGTAGTTTCTATGCCCAACTGAGCAAGAGTGATGATGATGGTGAAAGTTAATGCGGCGTAGTAAACCAGATTCCCAACAAAACCTATGAGAGTGGCTTCCATGCCCCTTGCCTTCATCATCTTCTCAACCAATCCACGTAACCAGCCGGAAACCATCCGACCGATAAAAAAGATAATAATGGCAAGGACTACATTGGTGGCGAATGTCAGCAGCATGGGCTGACCATCTTTGATCAGGACTTCGATCTGTTCCATGGAGCACGCTCCCTTCTGAATCGTTTTTTATTTTCCACTAGAGTCACAGACTCTAACATTCACCTCGTACTGCTCTATCTCGGGCTTGGGTTAACTATAGCGGTGGAGTGTGACAAACCAAAACATCAATGTCAGATGACCAAAGCCAGGCCTTCTATTCAGGGGGAAACGACTAAAGTGAAGGGGGTTAGGTTGCTGCGAAACATAGATAAGCACTGGAGCAATTTTCGACCGTTCTTCCTGTACATCGTCACTCCTGTGCGCCCGTGTGCCCGCGGAATACGACCGCCATGGACGGCGGAAATGTCGAAAATGCAGGAGCAATTTTCGACCGTTCGTCCTGAACATCGTCACTCCTGTGCGTCCATGCACCCGTGACATACCGTTCGTCCTGAACATAAAAAACCCGCCGGATGGCGGGTTTTTAGAAGCTTATAAAAGCTCAGCGATTACAGTACGTCGATCGCGTTCAGGTCAGCGAATGCTTTTTCAAGACGCGTAACCATGTTGGCTTGCGCTTCACGCAGCCATACACGTGGGTCGTAGTACTTCTTGTTTGGTGCGTCTTCACCTTCAGGGTTACCGATCTGGCCCTGCAGGTAGTCTTTCTTAGACTCGTAGAAGTTCTTGATACCTTCCCAGTTAGCCCACTGAGTATCAGTATCGATGTTCATTTTGATAACACCGTAAGAGATAGACTCTTGGATCTCAGCTTCGCTAGAACCTGAACCACCGTGGAATACGAAGTTCAGAGAGTTAGCTGGGATACCGAATTTCTCTGAGCAGTGAATCTGAGAATCACGCAGGATAGTCGGAGTCAGAACAACGTTACCAGGCTTGTATACACCGTGTACGTTACCGAAAGAAGCAGCGATAGTGAAACGAGGGCTGATCGCGTTCAGCTTCTCGTAAGCGTAAGCTACGTCTTCTGGAGTAGTGTACAGCTCAGACTGATCCATATCAGTGTTGTCTACGCCGTCTTCTTCACCACCAGTACAACCCAGTTCGATTTCCAGAGTCATGCCCATCTTAGCCATGCGCTCCAGGTACTTACCACAGATCTCGATGTTCTCTTCCAGAGACTCTTCAGACAGGTCAATCATGTGAGAAGAGAACAGAGGCTTACCAGTTTGAGCGAAGAACTCTTCACCCGCGTCCAACAGGCCGTCGATCCAAGGCAGCAGTTTCTTAGCTGCGTGGTCAGTGTGCATGATCACAGGAACGCCATAAGTCTCAGCGATAGCGTGAACGTACTTAGCACCAGCAACAGCACCTTTGATTTGTGCTTCCTGACCTTCCAGTTTCAGGCCTTTACCAGCGAAGTAAGCAGCACCACCGTTAGAGAACTGAACAACAACTGGAGACTTAACTTTTGCAGCTGCTTCCAGAACACCATTGATGGTGTCGGTGTTAACTACGTTAACTGCTGGCAGAGCAAACTTGTTCTCTTTAGCGATTTCGAAAACTTTCTGTACGTCGTCACCAGAGATAACGCCCGGCTTTACTGCATCAAAGATCTTAGACATGACAAATTTCCTAATTAAGATTCATTTCTTAGTGTTCCCTAGCGGCGATTCAGTTCCATCACCTTGTTAATTGCTATCAAATGTAGCAGGAACACAGCAAAAGACGGGCATTTACGCCCGTCCTATCGCATTTAGCCTTTTGCGCGCTCTTCAAGCATCGCAACGGCTGGAAGCGTTTTACCTTCTACAAACTCAAGGAAGGCACCGCCACCAGTAGAGATGTAAGATACATCTGCTTTAATACCGAACTGGTCGATAGCAGCCAGGGTGTCACCACCACCAGCAACAGAGAAGCCAGCGCTTGAAGCGATTGCTTCAGAGATACCCTTAGTACCCGCTTCGAAGTTCTTGAACTCGAATACGCCTACTGGACCGTTCCAAAGAATGGTCTTGGCATCTTTTAGGATCGCAGCCAACTCAGCAGTAGAGTTAGGACCCAGGTCGAAGATCATATCGTCGTCAGCAACTTCGCTCACGTCTTTGATCTCAGCTTCTGCATTTTCGTCGAAAGCTTTGGCACAGGCAACATCAGTTGCAACTGGGATTGAGCACTCTTCCATCAGCTTCTTCGCTGTAGGGATAAGGTCAGCTTCGTACAGAGACTTACCAACGTTGTGGCCTGCAGCAGCGATGAAGGTGTTTGCGATACCACCACCAACAACCAGCTGGTCAGCAACTTTTGACAGAGACTCAAGAACAGTCAGTTTGGTAGATACTTTAGAACCACCAACGATAGCAACCATTGGGCGCTCAGGGTTAGCCATTGCTTTACCCAGTGCATCCAGCTCGCCAGCCAGCAGAGGACCAGCACAAGCAACAGGTGCGTACTGAGCAACACCGTGAGTAGAGCCCTGTGCGCGGTGGGCAGTACCGAACGCGTCCATTACGAATACGTCACACAGTGCTGCGTACTGCTTAGCCAGACCTTCTTCGTTCTTCTTCTCACCTTTGTTGAAGCGAACGTTTTCCAGAACTACCAGCTCACCAGCAGCTACTTCAACGCCTTCCAGGTAATCTTTCGCCAGACGAACAGGCGCGTCCAGTGCTGCTACCAAGTAGTCAACAACTGGCTTCAGAGAGAACTCTTCAGCGTACTCGCCTTCGGTAGGACGACCCAGGTGAGAGGTCACCATCACTTTTGCACCTGCTTCCAGTGCCAATTTGATGGTAGGCAGTGATGCCAGGATACGAGCATCTGAAGTAACTTTACCTTCTTTAACAGGTACGTTGAGATCGGCACGGATTAGTACACGTTTGCCGGCCAGCTCCAGATCAGTCATTTTTATAACAGACATGGTGGTTCCTCTAAGTTCGACTGAAGTTAAGTGAATCAGGTTGAGTTTGTGAGACCGCATTCATTATAGACCGGGCTGTATCAATCATCCGGTTTGCGAAGCCCCATTCGTTGTCGCACCAAACTAGTAATTTGATCAAATGATGGTGGCTAACTCTGGTTTGTGTTCCATCCACAATCGATGAGTGTGGATCGTGGTTAAAGTCAGCTGATACCAATGGTTCGTCAGTATATGACAGGATTTGGGAGAATTCTCCCTTAGCCGCATTTTGTAGTAATTGATTTACATCACGGATCGTCACTTTCTTGTGAACCGTGACCGATAGATCCATCGCCGTGACGTTTATTGTCGGTACTCGCACCGCAATCGCTTCAAATCGTCCGGCAAACTTCGGCAAAATGCGTTCAACCCCTGCCGACAGTTTAGTATCGACAGGAATAATCGAATGTCCAGCGGCACGGGTACGTCGCAGATCAGGGTGATACGCATCGATCACCGGCTGATCATTCATTGCCGAGTGTATCGTCGTTATCGCGCCCGACTCAATGCCAAACGCATCATCCAGCAACTTAATGACAGGAACAATACAGTTGGTGGTGCAGCTACCGTTGGAGATAATGGTGTGCTCTGGTTCAAGCACATCATGGTTAACGCCCCAAATCACTGTGGCATCTACATCGGCTTCTTTACGCGCTGGCTGTGAAAACAGCACTTTCTTGGCGCCCGCATCCAGATGCATCTGGGCATGGCCGCGACGGTTGAAACTACCGGTACATTCAAAAACGATATCAACGCCCAACTGGTCCCATGGCAACTGAGAGATATCAGCTTGCTGGAACAGGGCGATATCATCATCACCTACTCTTAAGCCCTGCTCTGTCAGTTCAACAGACTCAGAGAAACGGCCATGGGTAGTGTCGTAGCGCGTTAGGTGGGCAATGCCATCAGCATCGGCCAGCTCATTAATCGCGACCACTTTGATATCTTGTTCGTTGCGCTCATACAAGGCGCGCAACACGCTACGGCCGATGCGGCCATAGCCATTAATCGCCACTCTTATCGTCATAGCGTTGCGACAGAATGTCCTTTAATGGGGAGAGCTAATGAAAAGGCGAGCCATGGGCCCGCCTTACATCAAAACAGAATTAGCCGAGCAGTTCGCGGCAATTCTCAAGTACGTTTTCGGTGGTGATACCGAACAACTTGAACAGTTCGCCAGCAGGCGCTGACTCACCGAAAGTGTTCATACCGATAACGCGGCCATCGAGGCCAACATATTTGTACCAGAAGTCAGCAATACCGGCTTCAACTGCAACACGGTTAGTCACAGCCAATGGCAACACGGCTTCTTTATATGCAGCATCCTGAGCATCGAACACGTCGGTAGAAGGAATCGATACTACACGTACCTTGCGGCCTTCTGCAGTCAGTGTTTCGTAAGCTTCAACTGCCAATTGAACTTCTGAACCGGTAGCGATCAGGATCAACTCTGGCTGGCCTTCACAGTCTTTCAGGATGTAACCACCACGAGCGATGTCAGCAACTTGTTGAGGTGTACGCTCCTGGTGTGCCAGATTCTGGCGAGTAAACACCAGTGACGTAGGACCGTCTTTACGCTCAATCGCTGCTTTCCACGCTACCGCTGATTCAACGGTGTCACATGGACGCCAGTTTTCCAGGTTAGGTGTCATACGCAGGCTGGAAAGCTGCTCAACCGGCTGGTGCGTCGGACCATCTTCACCCAGGCCGATAGAATCGTGGGTATATACGAAGATGCTGCGTTGCTTCATCAGTGCAGCCATACGCACAGCGTTACGCGCGTATTCCACAAACATCAGGAAGGTTGCGCCGTAAGGTACGAAACCTTTGTGCAGTGCAATACCGTTCATGATGGCAGACATACCGAATTCACGTACGCCGTAGAAGATGTAGTTGCCGCTGGCATCATCAGCCGTCAGGCCTTTAGCATCGCTCCACAGGGTCAGGTTTGAACCTGCCAGGTCAGCTGAGCCGCCCATAAATTCTGGCAGCAGAGGACCGTAGGCGTTCAAACAGTTCTGGCTCGCTTTACGCGTTGCGATAACCTCGCCTTTATCCTGCAGGTCAGCGATGTACTGATTCGCTTTCTCAGCAAAGTCAGCAGGCAGGTCACCCTTCATGCGACGCTCATATTCAGCCGCCAACTCTGGGTAAGCCGCTTTGTATGCGCCGAACTTGTCGTGCCAAGCCGCTTCTTCGGCCTGACCCGCTTCTTTCGCGCTCCACGCATCGTAGTGATCTGCAGGGATTTCGAATGGACCATGAGGCCAACCCAGGAATTCGCGGGCTGCTGCGATCTCTTCATCACCGAGAGGAGCACCGTGACAATCGTGGCTGCCACCTTTGTTAGGAGAGCCGTAACCAATCACTGTCTTACAGCAGATCAGCGTCGGTTTGTTTGTTTCTGCACGCGCCGCTTCGATAGCCGCTGCAATCGCGTCAGCATCGTGACCATCAACGTTAGCAATCACGTGCCAGCCGTAAGACTCGAAACGCTTAGGTGTATCGTCAGTGAACCAACCTTCTACTTCACCGTCGATTGAGATGCCGTTGTCGTCCCAGAATGCAACCAGTTTACCCAGGCCCAGGGTGCCGGCCAGAGAACAAGCTTCGTGGGAGATACCTTCCATCAAGCAGCCATCACCTAGGAAACAGTAGGTGAAGTGGTCAACGATGTTGTGGTCATCACGGTTGAACTGTGCAGCCAGTGATTTTTCAGCAATCGCCATACCTACCGCATTGGTGATGCCCTGCCCCAGTGGACCTGTGGTGGTTTCAACACCTGGTGCATAACCGTATTCAGGGTGACCTGGAGTTTTTGAATGCAGCTGACGGAAGTTTTTCAGATCGTCAATTGAGAGGTCATAGCCGGCAAGATGCAGCAGGGAATAAAGCAGCATTGAACCGTGGCCGTTAGAAAGAATAAAGCGGTCACGATCAGCCCAATCCGGATTGGTTGGATTGTGCTTGAGATAATCGCGCCACAGAACCTCGGCGATGTCAGCCATACCCATTGGGGCGCCCGGGTGTCCGGACTTGGCTTTTTGCACACCGTCCATGCTCAAGGCACGGATCGCATTGGCTAGATCACGACGAGAAGGCATCGAATACTCCCTGCTCAAATATGAAGTGTCTGAAAAAAATGGACGCATATTGTCAATGTTTCTTGGGACATTAGCAATGAAATTCTCAGACTGCTTCACTGTAATCTAAAATTTACGTTTACTCGTATGAGAACAGCGCTATGTACCTAATTTGGAAATTGGGGCTAGCACCGAAACACGACAATTGGTTAGAATAGACGTCTAGACGTTTATACATTTATCAGTCTATCTATCTGGATGACACCATGGCACAACATATTTTTACCTCAGAGTCAGTCTCCGAGGGGCACCCTGATAAAATAGCGGATCAGATCTCTGATGCCGTGCTTGACGCTATTCTTGAGCAGGATTCGATGGCCCGAGTTGCCTGTGAGACCCTGGTAAAAACCGGCATGGTTTTGGTTGCGGGTGAAGTGACCACCGAAGCCTGGGTAGACATAGAGCAGTTGGTACGCGATACCGTACGTGACATTGGCTACATTCACTCTGACATGGGTTTTGATGCTGACTCTTGTGCTGTCGTGAATGCTATCGGTAAGCAGTCCCCGGATATCGCACAAGGTGTTGACCGTGGTGACCCACGTGAACAAGGCGCCGGTGACCAGGGCCTAATGTTCGGCTACGCCAGCAACGAAACTGACGTTTTGATGCCTGCACCTATTACCTATGCTCACCGTTTGGTGAAGCGTCAGGCTGAAGTTCGCAAGAACGGCACACTCCCCTGGTTGCGTCCTGATGCGAAAAGTCAGGTCAGCTTTATCTACGAAGGTGGTAAGCCAGTCGGTATCGACGCCGTAGTACTTTCCACTCAGCATTGCGACAGCGTCAGCCAGAGCGATCTGGTTGAAGCAGTACGTGAAGTGGTGATTGACCCAGTCCTACCACGCGAGTGGATCACAGACAAAACCAAGTACTTCATTAACCCAACCGGTCGTTTCGTTATCGGCGGTCCAATGGGTGACTGTGGCCTCACCGGCCGTAAGATCATTGTAGATACCTACGGTGGTATGGCTCGTCACGGTGGTGGTGCTTTCTCTGGTAAGGACCCATCTAAGGTTGACCGCAGTGCCGCATACGCTGGCCGCTATGTAGCCAAGAACATTGTTGCGGCGGGTCTGGCAGATCGCTGTGAGATCCAGGTCAGCTACGCCATTGGTGTGGCTGAGCCAACTTCTATCAGCGTTGAAACCTTCGGTACCGGTAAAGTGGCTGATGAGTTGCTGGTTAAGCTGGTGCGTGAGCACTTTGACTTGCGCCCATACGGCCTGACCGAAATGCTCAATCTGGTTCAGCCTATCTACAAAGAAACAGCCGCATATGGCCACTTTGGTCGTGAGCAGTTCCCTTGGGAGCAGGTTGATAAAGCTGACATTCTTAAGGATGCCGCGGGCTTGTAATTCAATAATCAGCCCCCACTATAAAGGCAAGCGTACGCTTGCCTTTTTTGTTTATACTGCCAAACAGCTTGTACTGTTTTCGCTGTAATTTATGCAAGCACTGCCTCACTTATAGCGACGGAGCTTTCTATCCCCCATGCGCATAGTTCGCCTCTACCATCCTGATCCGATTCAACAGGGCGATCAGGTTCAACTTTCAGATGACGCCGCGGGCCACGTTGCCCGCGTATTAAGAATGCGTGTGGGTGATGGTATTACCCTTTTCAATGGTGATGGCAACGCCTATCACGGTGCGCTGATTGAAGTCGCCAAACGTTCGGTTAAAGCCGAGATCTCCAGCGTTGAAGCTGCGAATACCGAAAGCCCTCTGGCCATTCACTTGGGCCAGGGGATCAGCCGCGGCGATAAGATGGACCTAACGATTCAAAAATCTGTCGAGCTGGGTGTCACTGAGATAACCCCACTGATCACTGAACGTTGCGGCGTCAAACTCAATGCCGACCGCTGGGACAAGAAGGTCGTCCACTGGCAGAAAGTCGCTATCAGCGCCTGCGAACAGTGTGGACGCAATCGTCTTCCCGTGGTCAATCCACCCCAACAGCTCAGCGATTGGTTAGCCCGTGAAATCCATGCCACACGGATAACACTGCATCCCCACACCGACACCAGCTTTGCCACCATGGAGCAGCCCGGTGAATCGGTCGAGTTATTGATTGGCCCTGAAGGCGGCTTGTCAGAGCAGGAAGTTACCCTGGCGGAACAGCAGGGGTGCAAAACCATCAAGCTGGGCCCCAGAATTCTTCGAACAGAAACCGCTGCACTGGTCGCGATCAGTGCGCTGCAACTCAGATTTGGCGATTTAGGATAAACAGATGACGAGAAAAATCGGCATAGTGATGGACCCCATCGCTGATATCAATATCAAGAAAGACAGCAGTTTTGCCATGCTGTTGGCTGCTCAGGCGCGCGGATGGGAACTGCACTATATGGAGATGCAGGACCTGTTCCTCGATCAAGGCGAAGCTTTTGCTCACACCCGCTCACTGGCAGTAAAAGAAGATCCTCAAGGCTGGTTTACGCTGGGAGAAGAGCGTACTCGCCCACTAAGCGACCTTGATGCGATCCTGATGCGTAAAGATCCACCCTTCGATACCGAGTACATCTATGCCACCTATATGCTGGAGCGTGCTGAGCAGGCAGGCGTATTGATCGTCAATAAACCTCAGAGCCTTCGAGATGCCAACGAAAAGCTGTTTACTGCCTGGTTCCCCGAGTTAACACCACCCACTCTGGTTAGCCGCCGTGCGGACGATATTCGCAGCTTCTACGCCAAACATGGTGACATTATTCTAAAGCCACTTGATGGTATGGGTGGAGCATCGATTTTCCGCGTTAAGCCGGAAGATCCTAACCTGGGCGTGATCATCGAAACACTGACCGAACACGGCCAGCGCTACTGCATGTCTCAGGCGTTTATTCCTGATATCACTGATGGCGACAAACGCATTTTGGTGATTGACGGCGAGCCCGTGCCTTATTGTTTGGCTCGTATACCAGCCGAGGGGGAAACCCGTGGCAACCTGGCCGCTGGCGGCCGCGGTGAGGCGCGCCCATTGAGCGAATCCGATATGCGTATTGCCAGAACAGTTGGGCCAACTCTGAAAGAGAAAGGTCTGATATTTGTTGGCCTAGACGTAATCGGCGAAGGGCTCACCGAAATCAACGTGACCAGCCCTACCTGCATCCGTGAAATCGAATCTGCGTTTGATATTGATATCGCGGGCATGCTGATGGACGCTATTGAGAAGCGGCTTTCCGTTCGCTAGTTACAGAAGTCGCTAGTTACGAAAGTAATAACTAAATCAAATGGCAGCGAATACGGTGAAATGGCACCGTAGCTGCCATACTAAGAAGTATCAGAAGTAAACGGGGCCCCGATATATGGAAAGCTTGCGTAACCACCTGCTTATTGCCATGCCCACGCTGAAAGATCCCTATTTTTCGCGCAGCGTCACCTACATCTGCGAACATGATGACAAAGGTGCCATGGGCTTAATCATCAATCAGCCCGCGCCCATTACCGTGAGTGAGTTACTTAAACAAGTCGAGCACCTGGAGCTTGACCAACTTCCTAATGCAACCAAGGAACGTAAGGTCTACTCCGGTGGTCCGGTCAGCCCTGAGCGCGGTTTTGTTCTGCACTCTGCACAGCATGGCTGGACCAGCAGCTTGCAGGTGTCGCCAGAGATCATGGTGACGACATCCAAGGACATTCTCACCTCGTTGGGTACAGAAGCCGCACCTGACCAATATATTGTGACGCTCGGCTACTCCGGCTGGTCTGAGGGGCAGTTGGAAGAGGAGCTGGCTAAAAACAGCTGGCTAACCATCCCGGCCGATGATGATCTGATATTCAACGTACCTGCCGATAAGCTTTGGGAAGAAGCCGCTAAGCGTCTTGGCATCGATATTTGGAGCATTAGTCCCGAGGTTGGCCACGCCTAATGAGCACAACAAATCGAACAGTTCTGGGCTTTGACTACGGCACCGGCAGTATCGGTGTGGCTGTGGGTCAGGAACTCACAGGTACAGCCTCCCCCTTGGCCGCGCTCAAAGCCCGTGACGGCATACCAAACTGGGACCAGATAAAGCTTTTAATCGACGAATGGCAACCGGACCTACTTGTGGTTGGATTACCGCTCAATATGGACGGCACTGAACAACCCATTACGGTTAGAGCAAAGAAGTTTGCAGGCCGCCTGCATGGACGTTTTGGCAAACCCTTTGAAATGCAGGATGAACGCCTGACGACGGCGGATGCCAAAGAACGCTTGTTTGAGTTTGGTGGCTACCAGGCACTGCAGAAAGATAAGATAGACAGCGTCTCCGCTGTGCTGATTATCGAAAGCTATTTCAGCGCACAATATGAGTGATCTCGGATACCGACGGACAGGGAGACGGACAGAGAGCAGCGCCTTCGCGAAGTCTGTACTTCGGTTATCCAAACAAACCGGTACTCCGTTTGCCAATTAAAAAGTTTGTTTTGCCTATTTTCCAATCATCATTTTGGGGATACTATATCGCCATTCGACGATTAACTATGATAATGAGTCATGCCTCAGTGTTCACCTGCTAGCTCTATCTTCGAAAGAACTGCCGAAGATGTAGTAAACGAAGAGCAGTTTGCAGCGATAGCGAAAGCTTTGGCACATCCTGCTCGAGTACGGATTGTTGCTATTCTTACTGAGCTGGAAACTAGGAACGGTTGCCTTAACAGTGATTTGGTCACCGAACTAGGTTTGGCTCAGTCCACTGTCTCTGAACACCTGCGTATATTAAAAAAAGCGAAGCTGATAACGGCAGAGCCGCAACCACCGCGGATGTGTTACCGGATCAACAGCGAGCAGTTAGCGCGCTTTTCTACTCTGTTAGCCAAGATTCAAGCGCCATAGTTAAGCCAAACAGCGGCGTATCTCACGCAACTAGTTTGGCAAAATAAATCGCTATTCGACGATTAACGAAATAAGTTTATAGAAAAACTCGCAATAGGCGAGATGAAGCAGGAACATTATGCAACAGCAACCTAAACTCGGCTTTTTGGACAGATATTTAACCCTTTGGATATTTGTCGCCATGACCATCGGCGTCAGCCTGGGAACCCTATTCCCTGAGCAGATTGAACAGTTCAATACCGATTGGTCAGTGGGCACCACCAACATTCCGTTGGCGATCGGACTGATTCTGATGATGTACCCCCCCCTGGCAAAAGTGAACTACAGCCTGATGGGCAAGGTATTCGCCGATAGAAAAGCGGTGACGCTCTCTTTGATACTCAACTGGTTGGTAGGCCCCATACTGATGTTCGCACTTGCCCTGCTGTTCTTGGGAGACGAGCCTGGTTTGATGACAGGGGTTATTCTGATCGGCCTGGCTCGCTGCATCGCCATGGTTTTGGTTTGGAATGATATCGGCGGCGGTAACAAGGAGTATGGCGCTGCGCTGGTTGCGCTTAACAGCGTATTCCAGATCGTTAGCTACAGCTTTCTGGCGTGGTTATTTATTACGGTATTGCCGCCCAAGCTGGGCTTCACCGGCCAAGTCGTTGATATCTCCATCGGAGAAATCGCCTACAGCGTCTGTATTTATCTCGGGATCCCATTTGCTGCGGGCATTCTGGGTCGCTCGATTCTGATTAAGTTAAAGGGTGAGGACTGGTATACCAATCGATACATTCCGGCCGTTTCTCCCATCACGCTGATTGCCCTTCTGCTGACGATTGTGCTGATGTTCAGCCTGAAAGGAGAGATGATATTCGACTTGCCGATGCAGGTGGTTCGGGTCGCCATTCCGCTCTGTATCTATTTTGTGCTGATGTTCTTTATCAGTTTCTATATAGGCAAAAAGATGGGGATCCAGTTCGATAGGAATGCTTCGATTGCTTACACGGCAACGGGCAATAACTTCGAGCTGGCAATTGCCGTCGCGATTGCAGTATTTGGGTTGAACTCCGCCGAAGCCTTTGCTGGCGTAATAGGCCCACTGATTGAAGTGCCAGTGCTGATCGCCTTGGTGAACTTTACCTTGCGAGTGAGAAATAGGATGGGTAAACGAGCCACTGCAGCGAGTTTATGACCAAAACAGGCCGCGAAAGCGGCCTTCTTGCGTTCTCAGGTGAAGCAGAAAGCCCACCAAGCTCACAACTTCACATTTCTTAATACAGTCTCGTTATCTACTTGGTTAGGATAAGCAAATTCGAAACTAGGTGTCGAGTTTAAGGGATGTAACCCAAATGATGTGTCAGGTTGGGAAGTGGTTGTCTTGCGTATTGATTGGCATGGTGCTGATTGGATGCAGTGGCAAGCCGAAACCAGAAATGCCAAAAGCAGTGCTAAACTACCACGCCGAAGATGATGGCAGCATCGCATTTACTTACACCCTACCTTTTGTGAACCCGCTTTTTAACCAAACGTCAAAGCAGCAGAAGCCTAAAGGCGGACAGTATCGCAGTCTACAATCGGCATCAGGGCCCCTGGACCCGGCTCTGATGGGGATTACTGACCCACAGATGGAAGAGATGGCAGAAGTGGGATTAGATGCAGCATTGGATGAAAAGGCGCTTTGCCTGGAGTCAATCACCATCAAACAGCGTCAATGGACTCATGCCGGATATCAACTATCAGGGCACTGCCGCTAGCTAGGAAACGGCCCCGCCAGCAGAAACTGTGCGGTTTCTTCCTTCACTTTTAGCTTGGTAAAGCGCGGTGTCAGCACGCTTTAAAAGCTCTTCGAGTGAACTATCTTCACCCCGATACTCTGCATAACCAATACTGGCAGTAATGATACGGGGTACATCTTCCACTTCCAGCTTGGTCATTGCCAATCGAATGCGTTCTAAAATCGGCGCAGCATGAATCTCATCGGTGTTGGGAAACAGGATTAAAAACTCTTCACCGCCATATCTGGACGCGGTATCGACCACTCTCACCTCACGGCCAAGCATTTTGGCTATCGCACACAACACCTGATCACCGGCATGATGGCCATGAGTATCATTAATTGCTTTAAAGTGATCGACATCCATCAACGCCACACAGAAGTTTTCGCTGTACCGTTTTGCACGCTCTTTTTCCGCCCTCAACAACTCGAGCACATGTCTGCGGTTGGATAGGCCTGTCAGTGGATCTTTGCGTGCCATATCTACCATTTGGCGGGTGACTTTGCGATTTACAAACAGCAGCCAGGTCAACACCACTGCGACCATTATTAAGGTAGCCACAAACAACACTGCATATCCACGCATGCGCTCTACTTCCGCAATGCGCGCTTGTTTGGATTCGTTTTGCAAACGCAATAGCTGGTTTTCTTTGTCCTGTGTACGCCGCTTAAATTCTGCTTCCATCCGAGCGACTTCGCGATTCATATCTTTATCAAAAATTTTCTCGCTAAGCTCGAACCGCTCCTTCATTGCGTCATAGGCCAGTTCATGTTGCTCGGTGTTTGCATACAGCTCTGCCAGTAGCGCAAGGCTCTTTTCAATACCTGCGACAGCATCCGAGTCCCGGTATAGTTTTAAGCCTTCTTCCGCTAACGGAATGGCTTCTTCTGTGTCACCCAGTTCATCCATCCAACGGGCTTGTTTTAACAGCGTACTGGCGGCGCCTTCCATCTCCCTATACCGGGTAAAAATAGGGTACATCTGCCGGGCGACTTCTATTGCCTCTGAAAGCTGCCCCATATTGGCAAAGCAGGTCGCGATATGAACATCGGCATAAGCGACGCCCAGCTCATCTTTTGCTTCCAGAGCCAACCGGCGAGACTTTTCTGCCCAGGTTTTCGCTTCCTGCCAGCGCTCCATGTCCATCAATACATTTGAAATGTTATAAGTTGCGACCGACTGGCCGACTAAATCACCGAACTCGGCCAGCAGATCTACAACGCGATAATAGTATTCCAGCGCTTTATCGTTCTGCTTCATATAGCCATAGGTATTCCCCATCGCATTCATCATCTGCAGCATATAGTGCTGATCATCAACGCCACTCTTCTCAAATAGCGCGAAGGCTTTAGTAATATCTTTGATACTGTCTCGGTAGTTGCCGCGGTAGGAATTGAGTTGACCTCGGGAGGCATATACCCAGGAGAGTTGGTAGTCCAAACCAGGGGCATCAGCAACTTCAATCAAATCGTTATATATAGTCAGTGCCTCATCAAGCTGTCCTTGGCGTTCAATTGCACGGGCGTGACAACTTTCGATCTCAACTAAACTGGCCTTATTTCCCGGCTTTGATAGCAATGGTTTGGTCTGAAGATAGATCTCTTCAACTTTTTTATATCGACTGTACGCCAGATGAGTAATGCAAAGCTTACCCAAAACTTTTAATCGAGAAGATTCTGTCAGTGGCTGAGCCAGATAAGTTTCAGCGGTTTTGACGGCCTGCTCAGCATCTGTATCAGCAAGCTTTTTCAATGCCCAAATCTGCGCATCGGTCAGCTCGATAGGCTCAGCCCATAAAGATCCTGACACCAGCCAAAGTAGAACAATGAAAAACCGCTTCAATCTCATTACCACATCCAAACAGCACTTACCCTGAACTTTACCATCTTTGGGGCTACTACTCACCGATATAAACATCCAGGATCTGCTGCCATTGAGGAGTATCAATCAAACTGAGGATCTGTTGATTCAGCATCTCTCTGCGGCCACGCTTGGTGGGGAGTGCAATACCATAGTCCTGTCTCACAACCACGCTGGGCAACACTCTCAGTTGCTCAGAGTAGTCAGCTTTTATTTGATACTGGAGGATCGGCATATCGTAGACGACGGCTTTGGCTTTACCTTCTGACACCATCTTCAAACCCTGCTCCACATTATCCACATCGATATGCTTAATCAGTCTTTCGGTAAGATAGTGAGCACTTGTGCTGTCCCTAACAGTGACTACCTTTTCACCATAAAGATCTTCAATGCTGCTGATGCTCTGCTCCAGTTGTCCCACGGTAAGTGACGTTGCGATTGCGGCAGTAAAACCGGAAATCACAATAATACTGGCAAACATCCAAATCAGTCCGAGCACGCGACCTCTTAGTGTGACAGGTGCTTTATCACCATAACCCACTGTCGTCATAGTAACGGCTGACCACCAAAGGCCAGCGCCAATGCCCCTCACTGGTGCCTCACAGAATTGTTCGTTGCGACGACGTTCCGCTAGCCAGATAAGCACGCCAACAATGGTCAGCAACACCAACAAAGCGCCAGCCGCTTTAAGAAACGGCCCGGAGAAAATTCTCTGCAAGGTGGAAAAGCCCGTGATCTCATCGCGTTTAGCAACCGCTATTCCGAGCCCAGAGGTCAGATAGGGATGTGTGAAATCCATCAACAATTCGCGCTCTGCTGTCACAGTTAGTGCTGCAGCAGCCATATCTATTTCAGCGGCTGCCGTTTTATCCAGCATCTCATCGAGCCCCATCTCGACGAAACGAATTTTAAGCCCTTGCTCAGTTGCGATCTGTTTAACCAGATCGATAGTAATGCCACTCCAATCGCCATTCCCTTTAATTGCAAATGGCGGCGTGTGCCGTGTTCCCACAACTATTGTGTCATCTGAAGCTTCATCAGCGAATGCCTGAGTTGAAAAAACAGAAATGCAGCAGAAACCTAATGTGATAAACCAGCGGTACATGACGGTGAACCTCCATGAACAAACGTCTTATGCCAAGTCAAACAACGGAATTGGCATGGTATGAAAAGCTAACTATTTATATTCAAGGCTCTTCGTCGCTCCTGTACATTAGCATGCCCCACCAAGTACTTTGGGTACCATGTACCCGCGACAAAGCTCACCCCGCGAAGCGCTGTGGGTGTAAGACCGCCACGGACGGCGGAAATGTCGAAAATGCACGGAGCAATTTTCGACCGTTCGTCCTGAACATCGTCGCTCCTGTACTTCCATGTACCCGCGACATACCGTTCGTCCTGAACATCGTCGCTCCTGTACTTCCATGTACCCGCGACATACCGTTCGTCCTGAACATAAAACAAAAAAGCCTGTTCAAATAGTAGAACAGGCTTCGTCAAACAAACGTTAATTATCTTTAAAAATCATCATCATCACCATCAAGGGTGACACCATCCAGGAATCCGGAACCGCCAGCTGGCTCCTCCCCTTGCAGCTTAATCATCAATCGCAGATCGTTCGGCGAGTCAGCGAAGTGCAACGCATCGGCGTAACTGATTTCGCCAGCCTGATAAAGGTCGAACAGCGCCTGGTCAAAGGTCTGCATCCCCTGTTCACGAGACTTAGTCATGGTCTCTTTGATCAGGTGCATCTCGTTACGGCGAATATGCTCGGCCACCATAGGGGTATTCAGCATAATCTCAATTGCCGCACGACGGCCATTACCATCCCGACGCGGTACCAGCTGCTGAGCAACAATGCCGCGCAGGTTAAATGACAAATCAAACAGCAGTTGGTTGTGCTTCTCTGTGGGCGCCAGGTGCATAATACGGTCTAGCGCCTGGTTAGCGTTGTTAGCGTGCAACGTAGCCAGACAGAGGTGACCAGTTTCGGCAAAGCTAAGCGCATACTCCATGGTTTCCATGGACCGGATCTCACCAATCAGGATAACGTCTGGCGCCTGACGCAACGCACTTTTCAGTGCGGCATCAAACGACTCAGTATCCAGGCCAACTTCACGCTGGGTGATCAGACTCTTTTCATGCTGATGCACGAATTCGATGGGATCCTCAATAGTCAGGATATGACCGCGAGAATGTCGGTTACGATGGCCTAGCAGAGCTGCCAGTGAGGTTGATTTACCAGTACCGGTCGCACCCACAAACAGTAGCAAGCCACGTTTGGACATTACCGTTTCTTTCAGAATCGGAGGCAGCCCCAAACTGTCTGGATCCGGGATTTGAGTTTCAATCTTACGGGCAACCATGCCAGCACTGTCACGCTGCCAGAACGCACTGATACGGAAACGGCCTACGCCATTCAGTGCGATAGCGAAGTTACATTCGCGTTCTTCATGGAACTGAGTTTTCTGCTTCTCGTTCATTGCGCTTTCGACGATCTCCAACGCGCGGTCACGAGTCAGTGGCGTCTCCGCCAAAGGCGTCATCTCGCCATCGATCTTGGCGCTGGGTGGAAAGCCAACAGTAATGAAAAGGTCAGACGCCTTATCATTACTCATACGTGTCAGCAGTTGATTTAACAGCATGGCCTAACTCCCTTAGATAGCGTTCTTATCGTGCGCTTTCAGTCTCGCATCATCAGCAGTCACAATACCTCGACTCACCAAGCCCTGCAGACATTGGTCAAGGGTCTGCATGCCGTGAGCCATACCGGTCTGAATGGCTGAGTACATCTGCGCAACCTTATCTTCACGGATCAGGTTACGAATCGCTGGGGTACCGATCATAATTTCATGAGCGGCCACACGACCACCACCCAGTTTCTTGAGCAGGGTCTGAGAGATTACTGCGCGTAATGACTCTGATAGCATCGAGCGCACCATGGCTTTTTCTTCTGCCGGGAATACGTCAACAATACGGTCAATAGTTTTTGCTGCCGAGGTGGTGTGCAGGGTACCGAATACCAAGTGACCGGTTTCTGCTGCTGTCAGGGCCAAGCGGATGGTTTCCAAGTCACGCATCTCACCAACCAGAATCACGTCAGGGTCTTCACGAAGTGCGGAACGCAATGCAGCGTTAAAGCTGTGCGTATCTCGGTGCACTTCACGTTGGTTGACCAGGCATTTCTTGTTCTCGTGAACAAATTCGATCGGGTCTTCGATGGTCAGAATATGGTGATGCTGGGCTTCATTGATGTAATCAATCATCGCCGCCAGCGTGGTCGACTTACCGGAACCTGTTGGTCCCGTCACCAACACCAGGCCACGTGGATACTCAGAAATCTTCTTGAAGATCTCTGGTGCGCCCAGGGTTTCCAGAGTTAAAACCTCGGTCGGAATGGTACGGAAAACCGCGCCAGCACCACGGCCCTGGTTAAAAGCATTCACACGGAAGCGAGCAAGGTTAGGAACCTCAAACGAGAAATCCACTTCCAAGTGTTCTTCATACTCCCGACGCTGTTTATCATTCATGATGTCATAAATCAGCGAGTGCACCTCTTTGTGCTCTAATGCGGGAACATTGACACGACGCACTTCGCCATCAACGCGGATCATTGGCGAAACACCGGCGGACAGATGTAAATCTGATGCATTATGCTTGACAGTAAACGCCAGTAATTCGGTAACATCCATAGCCTAGCTCCAGAAGATATCAGGTATTCAAATTCTTATGAGTGATGTAACGGCTCGCCTACGAGCTTTGCTCGACCGCATCGACACCGCATGTCAGGACCACCAAAGGCAACCTGGCAGCGTCACCCTTTTAGCTGTCAGCAAGACCAAGCCTGTGGAGGCTATTGCTGCCGCAGCCGACGCGGGTCAAAAATGCTTCGGTGAAAACTATGTTCAGGAAGCAGTCGATAAAATTCAGCAGCTCTCAGATCTGGGACTGGAATGGCATTTCATTGGCCCCATCCAATCCAACAAAACTCGTCTTTTGGCTGAGCACTTCGACTGGGTACAAAGTGTAGACCGAATCAAGATAGCCAACCGCCTCAGCGAGCAACGTCCGAGCCACATTACGCCGTTAAATATTTGTATTCAAGTCAATATAAGTGACGAACCTCAAAAGGCCGGGATCTCGTTGCAAGCCTTGCCAGAACTGGCGAAGCAGGTCTCAGAATTACCCAATGTTGTGCTCCGTGGGGTGATGGCAATTCCTGCTAACGTGACCGGTTTTGAAGCACAGCGAGCACAGTTCCACCGACTTAAATTGGCGTTTGAAGATTTAAAAAGCAGCTATCCGACCATAGATACACTATCTATGGGGATGAGTGGCGATCTTGAAGCTGCGGTGGCGGAAGGTGCTACCATGGTCAGAGTTGGCACCGCGATATTTGGCGCCAGAGCGCCCAGACAATAGATAAAAGCCCAACAGCTAAGGGATAGACAAACAGATGTTCGAACAGCAGGAACACAAAAAAATCACCTTTATCGGTGGCGGTAATATGGCCCGCAGCATCATTGGCGGCCTGATTAAGCGCGGCTATCCAGCCAAGTTGATTAGCGTTACAGCACCAACTGATCGCACTCGCGAAAGAATGGCTGACGATTTTGGTGTAAATACCTTTGAAGATAATGCCAAAGGAGCAAATGACGCCGATGTCGTGGTATTAGCGGTGAAACCGCAGCTGCTGGATGTGGTGTGCGAACGCCTGGTCGCTGATATGGGCGGCCATGGCGACAAGCTGTATCTCTCAATTGCTGCTGGCGTGCCACTGGAAAAGCTGCGCACTTATTTGAGCGGTGCACCTCGTATTGTTCGTTCAATGCCGAATACACCATCCTTACTGGGGCTCGGCATGACCGGCCTTTATGCGCCTGCAGGCGCGAAAAACGAAGACAAAATGCTGTGTCAGGGCCTGATGGAAGCGGTAGGCAAAATCGTCTGGGTGGAAGAGGAAGCCGGTATCAACCACGTGATCGCAGCCGCAGGCAGCGCTCCGGCCTACTTCTTCCTGTTTATGGAAGCGATCCAGAAAGAAGCAGAAAACATGGGCTTTGATGCCGAAACGGCTCGCGAATTGGTGCAGCAAACAGCCTTGGGCGCCGCGCAGATGGTGACCGAAAGCACCCTGTCTTTTTCTACATTGCGCGCTCAGGTAACCTCTAAAGGAGGCACCACCGCTGAAGCAATCCGAACCTTTGAAGAGGGCGCGTTGTCAGAGTTGGTGGCCAAAGCAATGCGGGCCGCAGTTGATCGTGCCGACGAAATGGCAAAACAATTCTAATTCACAGCAAGATCCCAACAGGAGAGTAACGCTATGGCGAGTCAGTCCGCCTTTGTGTTTTTGGTCGACATCCTTTTTAACCTCTATTTAATGGTGGTGATCCTTCGGATCTGGCTGCAGCTTGCACGCGCCGACTTCTACAACCCACTTTGCCAGTTTGTGGTGAAAGCGACCCACCCGGTAGTGGGTCCTCTGCGTCGCGCGATCCCACCCATTGGCCGTTTAGACACAGCAACGCTGGTATTTGCCTTCGCGATTGCCTGTATCAAGGTTGTTTCATTGGCACTGCTGATGGGAGTAAATTTTGATGTAGTCGCAGTGCTGTTCTCAGGCGCCATCACGTTAGTTAAAGAAACCTTCTCAGTGGTGTTTTATGTCCTAATCCTGCGCGCGATCCTAAGCTGGATCAGTCAGGGGTATAACCCGATAGAGATGGTGATGGGACAACTGACTGAACCGATGCTATCTCCTATTCGCAAAGTCATACCGCCCATGGGTGGCTTAGACCTGTCGATTCTTATCCTGATAATCGCCCTGCAGTTCTTTAAGATCCTGCTGTTCGGCGGGACGATGTTTTAGGGAGCAAGGTTTTAGGGAGCTAGGTTTTAAGGGACTAGGTTCCAATAGCTGCGTTCTGAAACAGAAAAATTAACGTGTCAGCAGTAGAACAAACAAACTCCGGCCTCGTTTTGCGGCTCTATATTCAGCCCAAAGCGAGCCGGGATAACTGGATGGGATTGCACGGTGATGAGATAAAACTCGCTATCACCGCGCCACCCGTCGACGGCAAAGCCAATAGCCACTTGATTAAGTACCTGGCCAAGCAATTTAAAGTCGGGAAAAGTTCTGTGGTGCTGTTAAAAGGTGAAACCAGCCGTCACAAACAGGTGGCTATCACGCACCCCCAACAGCTACCCGATGCTATCAAATCGCTACTCTCGGTAACCGACTAACCGATCCTGTGGCACACTTCTATAATCAAATAACTACAACAAGATAAGGGCAAATGATCATGGCCAAGCAACATACAGTGCGCACACTATTCGCACTCTGCTTAGCGCTACTTATGCTGGTGGCTCTGCCAGCCAAGGCAAATGTTGAGAAGTTCGGTGACGTCCACGTCCATTATGTCGCCTTTTCCAGCACCTTTCTGACCCCAGCCATAGCCAAGGCCTATGGCATCAAGCGCAGTCGCACCAGCGGCCTGGTCAATATCTCGGTACTGGACGCAGGAAAGCAAGGCAGCCCTGCAATGGCGGTGGGCATTAAAGGTGAAGCCCGCAACCTGATTGGAAACCGTGTTGACCTGGACTTTAAAGAGATCCGTGAAGAAAACGCCATCTATTACATCGCCCCTATCGATTACAGCAATGAAGAAACCTTCCGCTTTAAAATCGATCTGACGTTGGCAGATGGCAGCGTGAAAACGGTGGAGTTTCAGCAGAAGTTTTATGCGGATTAAATAGCGTTCCTCCCTTATCTGTTTGTAAGAAGACCAGAATGAGGGGCTATAAAAACCGAAAATCCCCCTCACCCAATGCCCACTCCCCCAAGGAGAGGGTATTGGGCTTTTACCCATCTCTTCACTCTGCGTTACAATGCGCCCCTACTTATCATCAGAAACTAATTTCGATATGAAAAAAATCGTCCTCGCGACTGGCAATCAAGGCAAAGTCAGAGAGTTAAACCAGATGCTGGCAGATACCGGCATCGATGTGGTCGCGCAGAGCGAATTCGATGTGCCTGAAGTACCAGAAACCGGCACAACCTTTGTCGAAAACGCAATCATCAAGGCGCGACACGCAGCGAAAATCACTGGCCTGCCAGCCATTGCGGACGACTCAGGGTTGGAAGTCGATGCACTGAATGGCGCACCTGGGATCTACTCTTCTCGTTTTGCCGGTGAACCAAGCGATGACCGAAAGAACCTGGAGAAAGTACTCACCCTGTTGGAAGGTAAAACGGCGGAGCAACGCTCTGCACGCTTTCAATGTGTACTGGTCTATATGCGTCACGCAGATGACCCCACACCACTGATTTGCCAGGGCAGCTGGGAAGGTGAAATCGCGCTGGCTCCAAGTGGTGAAAATGGCTTTGGTTATGACCCTGTTTTCTGGGTTCCGTCGGAGCTGAAAATGGCCGCAGAACTGAGTAAGGATCAGAAGAACCAACTCAGCCATCGCGGTCAGGCGTTGAAAAAGCTGCTGGCAGCATTTGCTGAAAAATAACTGCGTTTTAATCGATAGAATTCAGCCATGCTAACTTTGCCGCCGTTATCACTCTACATTCATATCCCTTGGTGTGTGCAGAAATGTCCATACTGCGACTTCAACTCTCATGCTCTGAAGGAGGGAGTTCCGGAAGACCAGTATGTCGATGCGCTGCTGACAGACCTGAAACAGGATGCTCACTATGCTCAAGGACGGCAAATCAGCTCTATTTTTATTGGTGGAGGTACTCCCAGCCTGCTTTCCGCCGATGCTATCTCACGACTGTTAAGCGGTGTCCGCGATCTGGTACCACTGCAACCAGACTGCGAAATCACATTAGAAGCCAACCCTGGCACAGTAGAGAGTGACAAGTTCACCGGCTTTCAACAGGCAGGCGTTAATCGTATCTCCATAGGTGTTCAGAGCTTTCAAAATGAAAAGCTGACAGCCTTAGGGCGTATTCATGGTAAGAATGAAGCTTTGCGCGCCATCGAACAGGCGCAGCAGGCAGGCCTGGACAGTTTCAATATCGATTTGATGCATGGTCTGCCGGACCAGTCCCTTGAAGATGCGCTGTCAGATCTTGCTCAAGGCATCGCCATGGCGCCACCTCACATGTCTTGGTATCAGCTAACCATTGAGCCCAACACCCTATTCCATAGTCGCCCGCCAACATTGCCCGATGACGATATACTCTGGGATATCTATGAACAGGGCCATAAAGTGCTGCAAGCGGCTGGCTACCGACAGTACGAGGTATCTGCCTATCATCGGATAGACGAACATCGCGCAAATGAGACCAACGACTATCGATGCCGTCACAATCTGAATTACTGGCGGTTCGGCGACTACCTGGGTATCGGTTGTGGTGCCCATGGCAAAATTACACTTCCGCTGCAAAACCAGATCCTGCGTACCAGCAAGATTAAACACCCGCGCGGCTATTTGGCCGCGAAACAGCAGTTTGTTGATCAACAGAGTTTTATCGCTAACGAAGATCTTCCATTCGAATATTTTATGAATCGGTTCAGACTGTTTGAAGCTTTCCCTATAAGCGAATACAGTGAACGCACCGGTCAGCCATTATCGAGCGTAGAAAAAACCTTGGCTGATGCCGAGCAGCAGGGACTATTAACGATAGAGCGGCAGCACTTGCAGCTCAGCCTGAAGGGACACAGGTACCTCAACAGCCTGCTTGAATCCTTTTTGGCTGATTAGCTTGTGCTGATCTATCAAAGGCTAAATACGGTAGATGACATTCAGAGATGTAGTACTCAAACGGATTTTAGATTTTATGATCCCTTCCCGAATTAAACTGATGGTCAGTGCAATAGCGCTGGCAGGTGTACTGTCAGGCTGCGAACCTGCGGCAGAAGCACCACCAAAACCCATCAATGCCAGCGAGCAACCGGCCACGCCTGAACAGGCAGCGTTCAATGCTGAAGTAAACAAACAGCTTGATGAACTCTATATGGCCCTCATTGAGCGTCATCCTGAATGGCTGACGGCGCTCGGTAAAAAGCAGGACTATGACAAGTGGAACGATCGCAGCGAAGCTTTTGAAGCGGAAACGCAAACCCTCCTGCGTCGGCAGCTTGCCCAACTCAGAGATATCGACAATCAACAATTGGTTGGTGAAACAGCACTCTCTTATCAACTGTACATCGACTTTCTAAACGACCAGGTCGAAGACTATAAGTGGCGCTATCACACTTACCCTGTGCAACAGATGGGCGGCCTGCAATCACGCGTTCCTTCTTTGCTGATTAACCAGCACAGAGTTGAAAGCCAGGAAGATGCTCTGGCCTATGTGGCGCGTCTTTACGGTGTCCCGGCTCTGTTTGAGCAGCTTTTGGCACAACTCAGAAAGCGGGAAGAGTTAGGTATTATCGTACCCAAGTTCATCATTCCCTACGTTATCAGTGACAGCCAAAACTTGCTGAAAGGGGCGCCTTTCGAAGTGGCAGAAAGCGGCGAACCGCTTCCTGATAGCACCTTGATGGCTGATTTTCGTGCCAAAGTGACCGCATTAGACTTGGATGAAAAAGTCGAACAGAAGCTGTTAGACGCTGCCGTTTTAGCACTGACGGAGCATGTAAAACCCGCGTACCAAAAGCTGATCGCTTACCTGACAGAGCTCGAATCTAAGGCAGACAATAACGCGGGCGTATGGAAGCTACCTGACGGCGGACAGTTCTATCAAACCATGCTGGAGCGTCAGACAACCACCGACATGACAGCAGAACAGATCCACCAAATTGGGTTGGATGAAGTCGCCCGTATTCACGAAGAGATGCGCGCGATTATGCTGGAAACCGGATTTACCGGTTCACTTCGGGAGTTTTTCCAGTTCATGCGCGAAGATCAGCGCTTCTACTACCCAAATACTGATGTAGGCCGCGCCGCCTATCTGACAGAAGCGACTGCCCTGATTGAAAATATGAAGGGGCGTTTGGACGAACTGTTTCTCACCAAACCTAAGGCCGAGTTGAAAGTTAAGGCCGTTGAACCGTTTCGTGAGAAAACTGCGGGTAAGGCATTTTACGAGTCACCATCGCTAGACGGTACCCGACCGGGGATCTACTACGCCAACCTGTACCGCATGAGCAATATGCCGATTTACCAAATGGAAGGGCTGGCATATCACGAGGGGATCCCTGGCCACCATATGCAGCTAGCGATCGCTCAAGAAATAGAAGGCTTGCCGCTGTTTCGGAAACTAGGAAACTACACCGCATATATCGAGGGGTGGGGCCTCTACTCCGAACTGTTACCCAAAGAGATCGGCTTGTATCAAGATCCCTACTCCGATTTCGGCCGGCTGGCGATGGAACTTTGGCGGGCCTGTCGATTGGTCGTAGATACCGGTTTGCACGATAAGCAATGGACGCGAGAGCAAGCCATCGCTTACCTGTCCCAAAATACACCTAATGCCCTCAACGATGCAGAGCGCGCTATTGACCGCTACATAGTCCTGCCCGGTCAGGCAACCACCTACAAGATAGGTATGAATAAGATCCTTGAATTGCGTGAACATGCCAAATCGCAGTTAGGCGAAAAGTTCGATATCCGTGCTTTTCACGATGTTGTGCTGACCCACGGCCCACTGCCATTGGATACGCTGGCGACCCAAGTGGACGCGTTCATTGAGCAATATCAAAAACAGTAACCACTGTACGCTTTACGGCTAATTTTAAAGCTGCTAACTTGGCCTCTCTTCTCGAGAGGCCTTTTCCTTAGATTTAAATCTCGCCTCTCCCCTATGGAGGTTACATTTTGAAGCAGGATGCTCACTCTCCGGCGATTTCCGCGCCCACATCCCAACCGTTTTCTTCAGGGCCTGTCTCTTCCGGGCCAGTCTCTTCTGGGCTAAGAATCGATATAGACAATCTGGACGAAGCCGAGGTGCGCCTCCAGCAACTTCACCTCTATGTCGACAATCACCAACATGACCGCCTCTTGGCCCCCATGCTGGCGCTCATTACCGGCTCTGTACTCAGTATCTGGGTGACCTGGCAGGTTGCCGCCCTCTGGATGTTGGTGGCATTTCTAATCACCCGCAACTATCTGCGTGTGTACAACAACTTTAAGCAGGCAGACCCAGAAGCGGCAGATGTCGTTAAGTGGGAACGAAGAATTGCCACCGCTCATGGCATGCATATGCTGCACTGGGGCGGTCTCTGTATATGGGCCTGGCAACCGGGTGTATTCGAGAACCATATTTTTATCGCCATGATTGTGCTTGGCCTGATGTGTGCCACCACGGCCATGAGTTCACCCTCATATCGCCTGTTCATCAGAGACATGGCACCGGTGGTTATTATTGGTTGCGCCAGACCGCTATTTGAAGAGGGTTTGTTGTATCACGCCATGTCGGCACTAAGTGTCTGTTTCTCTATTTTGATGGTGAACGTTGGACTGCAGATCCATCGCAACCTGTTGCGTATGCTTTGCCTGCAGCAGGAACGTCGCCAGTTGATTACCGAGTTGGAAAACATGGCGACAACCGATGCACTGACAGGTGTTTCAAACCGCCGTGCATTTATTCAGTGCGCCAGCGAAGAGATCAACCGTAGTCGCCGTTACGAACACCCACTCAGCCTGCTGATGATCGACATTGATCACTTCAAGAAAGTTAACGATACCTTTGGCCATGCCATGGGCGATGAAGTGATCAAACAGGTCGCGCAAATGATCGAGCGTGACTGCCGCCACAACGATCGATTGGCGCGCTTTGGGGGCGAAGAGTTTGCGGTTCTGTTGCCCGAGTCTGAGATCTGCTTAGCTGAACTCACTGCAGAAAGAATTCGCCAGCGGATTGAAAGCACTGAGATCATCAAAGAGGGTCAAGAAGTTCGCGTCACTATCTCTGTCGGTGTTGCAGAGTTGAGCGCAACCGACCAGCATATTGATCGCCTGTTGGATGTCGCGGATAAACGCCTTTATCAGGCGAAGAACAATGGACGTAACCGAGTAGAGACGGCGTAGCCCACGCTAATCTGGCCCTAACCCTTGCCCTGACCTCAAAAAAAACGCAAAGTTAGCTCGCTGTTAAAACCCGAGGTGACTATGCGTTATTTTCTTAGCCTACTGTTCGTCGCAATCAGCTTGCCAGCGCAAGCAGAGATGCTCTCCGTTGATCGGATCTTCAGTGATCCCTCCCTCTCCGGCACACCACCGAAAAAATTAAAAATTGCGCCAAATGGCAGTCAGGCTTCATTTATTCGACCTCGCGAAGACGATTACAACGCATATGACCTATGGAGCTATGACATCACCACCGGCAAAACGGCCAAGCTGGTTGATGCCGCATTGCTCACCGGTGGTGAAGAGGAACTTTCAGACGAAGAGAAAGCACGCCGCGAGCGCCAACGTATCTTTGGCAAAGGTATTCTTGAGTACCACTGGTCACCCAACGGCGAAGCACTGTTGTTCCCTCTGGGTGGTGATCTGTACCTCTATCACCTCTCCCTGAAACGTGCACAGCAGCTGGTAAAATCTGAGGCGTTCGAAACCGACGCCAAAGTCAGCCCCAACAGTCGATTTGTCAGTTTTGTGCGCGAACAAGACCTTTATTTCGTCAACGTCAAAACTGGCGAAGAGACCAGAGTCACCAAAGATGGTGGCGGCCCTATCAAAAACGGTATGGCCGAGTTTGTTGCCCAGGAAGAGATGGGTCGGATGACTGGCTACTGGTGGTCGCCAGATGAAGCAAAAATCGCGTTTATTCGTGTTGATAACAGCCCGGTTGACCGTGTTATCCGCAGTGAAATCTATGCCGACGAAATCAAACAGATTGAGCAAGCCTACCCAGCCGCAGGTCGTCCAAACGTCACCTACAAACTAGGCGTCTACTCTCTGGCGGACGGCAAAACCCAATGGGTAGATTTGGGCAGTGAGCCTGACTATTACCTGCCTCGCGTCAACTGGACGCGTAGCAGCGACCAACTTACCTATCAATGGCAGAACCGCAGCCAACACCTACTGAAACTGATGCTGGTGAATCTGCCTGACGGCAAACAGCGCGAAGTACTGCGCGAAACCAGTAATACCTGGATTAACCTGCACAGTGACCTGCGCTTTCTTAAAGACGGTGAGCACTTCGTCTGGGCATCAGAGCGTGATGGTTTTAAACACCTCTATCTGTACAACCTGGATGGCAAACTGGTTCGCCAGTTAACCCAAGGCGAATGGATCGTCGATAAGCTCGAAGCGATTGATGAAGAAGCGGGCCTGCTGTTTTTCAGTGGCCGCAAAAACACGCCGCTTGAGAAGCACCTTTACTCTGTAACGCTGAAAGGCGAGCCAAGCATCAAGCGTATTACCCGAGATAATGCCTACTACGATATCTCATTTGCGAAGGATGGCAGTCACTACCTGGCAACCTCCTCAACCGTCAACACGCCACCTCAAGTCAGTTTGCACAAAGCCAGTGGCAAGCAGTTGGCTTGGATCGATGAAAATCGCCTCAACAGTCGTCATCCGCTAACGCCTTACCAAGACCAATGGTCACGACCAGAGTTTGGCACCATGAAAGCGGAAGATGGCCAGACCATGCATTACCGTATGTTCAAGCCCGTCGACTTCGATCTCAGCCGTCAGTATCCGGTAATAGTGCGTGTTTATGGTGGTCCTCACGCCCAGCGCGTGGTGAACCGATGGAGCTGGCAGAACCTGTGGACACAGGTGATGGTGCAGCGTGGTTTCCTGGTGTTTGAACTGGATAATCGCGGCTCATTTAATCGCGGCAAAGCATTTGAAGATCCTATCTATCGTCACCTTGGTGAAGTTGAGCTCAAAGACCAAGTCGTTGGTGCCAAGTACCTCAAAACCCTGCCCTATGTTGATGGTGACAAGATCGGTATCTTTGGCCACAGCTACGGCGGCTACATGACCCTTATCAGCATGTTTAAAGCAGGTGATGTCTTTGCTGCTGGCGTTTCCGGCGCGCCGGTTACCGACTGGCGCCTTTACGACACCCACTACACTGAACGTTATCTGGGCCACCCAGCTGGCAACAGCCAGGGCTATGAAGCCTCTGCCGTATTCCCATACGCAGAACAGCTGAAAGGGCCATTGATGATCTATCACGGTATGGCTGACGACAACGTGCTGTTTACTCATAGCACCAAGCTCTACACGCAGCTGCAGAATGCCATGCTGCCATTTGAAATGATGAACTACCCGGGTAAGAAACACTCTATCCGCGGCAAAGAGACCCGCATTCATCTTTACCGCACCATTCAACAGTTCTTTGAAAGGCATCTGATGCCGGAGCTTTAATTCGTTCGGTCGCCAATCAGTGATTTCCGAACCAAAGGCCCTCTTAGATAAGAGGGCCTTTTTGTATTCTAGAAAACGCTTAGTGCTTCATTTTTCTCAATAGCTAAATTGCAGTCCAGGAAACAAAGCTATTATTCTTCAATAACCTAACTGACCTGAGTAGCTGTGATGCAAACCGATAAATATGATCTGATTGTTTTTGGTGCCACCGGCTTTGTGGGCCAAATCATCTGCCGTTATCTGGTTGGACACTATGCATCTGAAGACCAGCCTCTCAGGTGGGCTATCGCTGGACGCTCCAAGACCAAGCTTGAGCAACTGAAACACTCTTTGGGGCAACAGGCTAATGACCTGCCAATAATCGTCGCCAACGCGAGCGATGAGGCCTCACTGCTTGAGATGTGTCAGCAGACCCGCGTCGTGATGTCCACTGTCGGCCCTTATGCCCTCTATGGCGAACCACTGCTAAAAGTCTGTGCTGAATCCGGTACCGACTACTGTGATTTAACTGGTGAGCCTCAGTGGATTAAAAAGATGCTCGAGCGTTATGAACAAACTGCAAAGGCTTCCGGTGCTCGCATCGTCAACTGCTGTGGATTTGATTCCATCCCTTCGGATTTTGGCGTCTGGTTTATTCAGCAGCAGGCAATCGCTAAGTTCGGCAAGCCACTAAGCCAAATCCAAATGCGGGTAAAAGCGATGCGTGGCGGATTTTCAGGTGGCACAGCGGCCAGTTTGATGTGTGCACTTGAACAGGCCAGCGAGGATCCTGAGCTGCGCCGGGAGATGGTAAATCCCTACTCTCTTTGTCCAGAACATCATGGCCTTAATACTCGCCAATTCAACCAGAAAGGCCCGCGTTTCGATGAGTCTTATAAGGCCTGGAGCGCGCCTTTTGTAATGGCTGCAATCAACACGCGCATTGTGCATCGCTCCAATGCACTCACTGGTAACAGTTATGGCAGCGACTTCCAATATGATGAAGCCATGCTAACAGGACGAGGTTTCAAAGGCAGGCTGACAGCGATTATGCTGACGGGGGGGCTAGCGACATTGATGGTTGGAGGCAGCTTCAGCCCAACCCGGTCATTAATCTCTCGTTTTATGTTACCCAAACCCGGTGAAGGGCCGAGTCCGAAGGCACAGGAAACTGGCTTTTACGATATGCGTTTTTGGGGACAAACTGATGATGGCCAAACCCTGAGGGCAAAATTTACCGGCGACAAGGATCCAGGCTACGGCTCAACCGCTAAGATTCTTTCACAAGCGGCTATCTGCCTGGCAAGAGAACTAACACACGAGCAAACACCGGGGGGCTTTTGGACACCATCTACAGCGTTTGGCGAAAAGCTGTTACCTCGTCTCCGCGATTATGCGGGGGTGGTGTGTGAGTTGTTAGAGTGAGCAGCTATTTACCACACAGTGAATAAGTAAGGTTTCTGTGCACTGTTTAGTTTTGACCTGCTAAGCATTTTAAAGACGCTTGATGTGACAGTGTTTCAAACTGGGGAACAGTGATAGCTTTTGCGCATGAGCGAGACGAATAAACTATTGAACTTATTTTACTTTCTTTCCATTTCGGTACTCACACTCATAGGTTTCTGAGGCTTCAATGTCGCCGCATATTCCAAGTCCATGTGGAATTCCCGCTTCGAATATGCCATCGAAAAAACTCTCATCAGCAAACCATACGATCTTACCTTTACCGCTTTTCCGACCATCGACCCACTGTCCAGCATACTTGTATTCATCAACTATCAATAATTCACCCTCTCCATGATAACGATTGTTCAAGAATTCACCGATGTAATAGTCCCCATTTCCAAATGTGTAACTTCCCTTACCTGACATTTCATTCTTCAGCCAATGACCTTTGTATGTGAAGCTCAATGGAAACGCTAAAGTTAGCTCTCCAAACCCGCTTCTCTGCCCAATGTCATCATATTCACCAACATAATTATCCATGTAGGATTCAGGAATTGGGCCGCTTTGGAGGGCTCCGCGACGATAGAAATAGTAAAATTTATTGCCTGAAGGTCTTGTGAGAAGAAAGCGACCGTGTCGCCTCCCTTCAGCAAATTTGCCCGCTGCTGTAGAGCCTGAGTTATCGTAAATTACAAAGTTTCCCTCCATGACTCCATGCTCAAAAAAGCCTTGGTACTTGTCGCCTAGTCCAGTGACAAAAATGCCTTCTCCATTCGGTTTACCACTGCACAACTCACCAGTGTAAAGACCCTTTTGCACACCTCTTCTATAGTCTGGAAGCTCAAGCTCGATATCCCTCTCCTGTATACAATCACCAACTGGCGATGAAGCCATTGCCGGAAAGCATAAAACCCAAACCAAAAACAAAAGAAATACGTTCATTAACTGTTACCAATAATCACTTTGTCGATGCTAAACCATTCCATGCTTCTCAGTGCTTGCCTGGTGGAGAGTAAAAAGCAATCAACGTTTAAGAATCTTGAAACTAGAAATTACCGTGTACTTTAGGCTGCACTTACTCTACAACTGAAAAGTGGCAGATACGACATTCAACTGTTAAAACTCGTTCAACCACACAACAATCACTTACAAAAATCTCTGCGTAAAAAGTCGCCAAAACAGCGTCCAAACCTTGCCCACCAAGTAACAATTCGGCAACATGCGCCGTCTAATAAGAAAAAATTATATTAAATTTCCTCTCCAGGGAGCAGAAGATGATGTGGTACCGTGCCGCGGCATTAGCGCTGGCCGTTAGTGTTTTAATGCCTGTTCACGCCAAAACGTGGACCAAACAGCCATTTGATGACAAATTCCGTCAACTCGACGAGATCCTTCCCACACCTAACGAATACCGTACAGGCTCTGGCGCACCCGGCCATAAGTACTGGCAGCAGCAGGCCGACTACAAGATCCAGGTCAAACTGGATGAAGAAGCCAAACGCATTACCGGTAGCGAGACCATTGTTTACACCAATAACTCGCCAGACCGCCTCAACTACCTGTGGGTCCAGCTGGATCAGAACCGATTTGAGAAAAACTCAGACTACAACCTGAGCCTGCGCGCCCAGACCCGCTATATCATCAAGCCTTCCGATGCCGGTGATAAACAGTCGCTGAAAGATTTTCGTGGCCGTACTGCCCGTCAGAACTTCGATGGCGGTTACAAAATCAGTAACGTCTTTGATGCAGGTGGCCAACCGCTGCGTCATACCATCAACAAGACCATGATGCGTATCGACCTAAATACGCCACTACTGCCAGGCGAGCAGTTCACCTTCAGCCTGGACTGGTGGTACAACATGGTGGAAGCCAAGACCCACGGCGGTCGTGGCGGCTACGAATGCTTTGAAAAAGATGGCAACTGCATCTTCCTGGTAGCCCAGTGGTTCCCTCGGATGGCGGTTTACGACGATGTAAACGGCTGGCAGAACAAGCAATTCCTTGGCCGTGGTGAGTTCTCACTGGAATTTGGTGATTACGAAATCAGTTATGACGTGCCTGCCGACCATATTGTTGCCTCTACCGGTGAACTGATTAACGCCGAAGAGGTGCTGACGAAACAACAGATGCAGCGCCTAAAAAAGGCAAAGACGGCCAAAAAGCCGGTGCTTGTCGTTACCGAAAAAGAAGCTCGCAAAAACGAAGAAGACGACACCAGCAAGCGCAAGGTGTGGACCTTCCGCGCTGAGAACGTGCGTGATATCGCCTGGGCCAGCTCGCGTAAATTTATCTGGGATGCCTGGGGCGTGAAGAGCGGTGACCAAACCGTGATGGCAATGTCCTACTACCCGCAGGAAGGCAACCCGCTGTGGGAACAGTACTCCACTCAGGCGATCGTGCACACCATTGAGCAATACAACAAGTACAGCTTTGATTACCCTTATCCGGTTGCCATCTCGGTGAACGGTCCGGTGGGCGGCATGGAATACCCCATGATCACCTACAACGGCCCGCGCCCTGAAATAGACAAAGAAGATGAAACCAAGCGTACTTATTCACGCCGCACTAAGTACGGCCTGATCTCGGTGATCATTCACGAAATTGGTCATATCTACTTCCCGATGATTGTGAACTCTGACGAACGTCAGTGGACCTGGATGGATGAAGGCTTAAACACCTATGTTCAGTTCCTGGCGGAACAGGCCTGGGAAGAGAACTACCCTTCTCGTCGTGGTGAGCCGCGTAAGATCATCGATTACATGACCAGTGCCAAACAGGTGCCGATCATGACTAACTCCGAGAGCATTCTGCAGTTTGGTAACAATGCCTATGGCAAACCGGCAACGGCGCTGAACATCTTGCGTGAAACCATCATGGGTCGTGAACTGTTCGACTACGCGTTCCGCGAGTACTCTCAACGCTGGAAGTTTAAACGCCCCATGCCTGCTGACTTCTTCCGCACCATGGAAGATGCATCTGCAGTCGATCTGGACTGGTTCTGGCGCGGCTGGTTCTACAGCACAGACCATGTCGATATCAGCATTGATGATGTTCGCGTGATGCAGGTAAACACTGAAGATCCAGATACCGAAGCAGAGTTCAAACGTGAGCGCAAAGCCGCAGAACCCGACTCACTGTCAGTGCAACGCAATGAAGGCATGGAGCGTCGTGTCGACCAGTTCGACGATCTGGAAGACTTCTACAACGATAACGATGAATTCACCGTTTCTCCGAAAAACAAGAAGGATGCGGAAGGCAAACTCAAGCCTTACGAAGATTGGGAAAAGGAGATGCTGGAAACCGAAGGTAACTTCTACCTGCTCGACTTCAGCAATGTCGGTGGCCTGGTGATGCCGATTATTCTGAGTATCGATTATGAGGATGGCAGTCATGAAGAGTTGCGTATCCCAGCAGAGATCTGGCGTCAGGATCCGAAGAAAGTTTCGGTGCAACTATGGCGTGAAGAGCTGATCAGTCAGGTGACGGTTGACCCACATTGGGAAACGGCCGACGCGGACATCAGCAACAACTATTTCCCGCGTAAGATCCTGCCTTCTCGCCTGGAGCTGTTTAAAGAGAAGAAGAAACGCAACCTGATGAAAGAGATGCAGGAAAAGGATTAATCACCAAAACTATCGTTCAGATCAACGTATAAGACACTGATCTGATTATAAAAACCGTTCTTCAATGCAAATCACGTTTTAGTAAAAAACGGTTTGTGTATGAAGGGCGGTTTTTTTTACTGTCCTGACTGATGACCAGCACTTTAATTAAAGCTTGGCGCACACCAAGGATAACATTGATGAAAAAAACAACTGCCGTCGCGGGCCTGCTCGCAACGACCCTGCTTGGCACCGTGCCCTGCCTGAACACCGCCAACGCTTCCAGCGCAGATCAAACTATCGAGCCTCGTACGCTGAAAGTGAAATCTCATGTGATGGATCTTTCCATCATTCCAGCCGCACCTCCTAAAACCCAGCTACCGGCCGACTGGTGGCAAAATGCGGTTTTCTATCAAGTGTTCGTGCGCTCCTTTAGTGACTCCAACGGCGATGGCCACGGCGATATCCAGGGACTAATCGATAAGCTGGATTACATTGAGGCACTGGGAGTGAGAGGGATATGGCTAATGCCGATGACATTAAGCCACTTCCACACTAACGGATACGCTGTTGTCGACCACCGTAAGCTAGAAACGGACTACGGTGAAATGAAAGACTTTCAGCGCTTGCTGGAAGAGGCACATAAGCGGGATATTGGTATCATCGTCGACTACGTCATGAACCATGCCGGCGTCAGTAATCCGCTGTTTCGTGCCGTCACCTACGGTAGAAATCAAGAATACAAAAACTGGTTTGTCTGGCGCCCAGATAATCCGGGTTGGACACGCTGGGATGGCAGACAGGTGTGGCATGGGATCCGCTCAGGCGAGCATTATTACGGCGTATTTTGGTCTCTCCTGCCCGACTTTAACCTGAAGAACCCGGATGTGTTGGAATACCATTACAGCAGCATGCGCTACTGGCTCAATATGGGCGTCGATGGGTTTCGTTTCGATGCGGTAAAACAGTTTGTAGAGAACGGAGCCTCAGCTCAGGAAGACCAGCCAGAAACCCTAGCCATCTTAAAAGATGTGCAGGCGCTGGTAAAAAGCTATGACAACACCTACATGGTATGCGAAGCACCCGGCCAGTCCACGCTGTACTCCGGTGATGAGGCCTGTGGTAGCGCCTTTAGCTTTCGATTTGGCAACGATCTGATCCGTTCCGTAAAACACGGCCGTGCCGCGGGCTCACTTGCCGAAAACTATTGGCACAGAACAGAGCGGCCTTACACCAATATCGCCACATTGTTAGCCAACCATGACCCGTTTGCAGGCAAACGCCTGATGGAGCAGTTTAGTGATGACGAAGCCCGCTATAAGTTGGCAGCGACGCTGCTATTAACCCATCCAGGCCAGCCTTTTGTTTACTACGGCGAAGAGATTGGCATGCGACATGTTCGCAACGAATCAAATAAAGACTTTGCGCTTCGTGGCCCCATGAGTTGGCAAGCAAATAAACAAAACGGTGGATTTACAGAAGGTCGTCCTTATCGCGGTTTGGCAACCAACGTCATGACCCACAACGTTGCCATGCAGGAAGCTGACCCCAACTCGCTTCTGAATACCTATCGTGAGTTGATCAAGCTGAGAAACAATAATCCGGCGTTGCAAAATACGGCTCCGTTAACTGTGCTCACAGAATCTGGCGATAAGGTGGCCATGTATCTGCGCCAATCCGCCACTCAAACACTGTTGGTAGTGGTCAATCTCGATGACGATGAAACAAGCATTTCGTTGGCAGACGCGACAAAAAGAGCAAAATCGACAGGAGACTGGCACCCAATCTATACCAGTGCAGAAGCGCTCAATACCGGCGAAGCACTCAGTGCAAACTCAGAGATAACCTTGCCGCCATTAAGCGCTACCGTTTTGGAGCTGAAACCCAACTAGCGTCTGCGCCAGGCATGCCCGGTAGCAATAAGTAAAGAGTTCAGCAGCTAGGGCCCAGTTCAATAACTGGGCCTTTTAGAATGTTCCAGCTAAGTTGTTCTAACCGAGCGGGCTCGGTAAAATCTAACGCCTGGCGCATTACCCCAGCTACCATCAACTTTGAGAGCCTCAATGAATCGTCTGCCTATTTTGACCGCGTTGTTTACCCTACTTGTCGTGATTTACTCAAAGTCGGCTTTTGCTCATACCTACCACGCCACGCTGACCGATATCCGAATCAACCCACAGACCAATCAGATGGAAGTTGTGCACCGCTTTTTTGCTGATGATGTGGCCAAGGTGCTTTCAGCTGAAACCGGCACTAAAGTGAAGTTTGGGGATAAGTTGCTAAGTGACCAAGAGCCACTGATTCAGGCATATGTTGAAAAACAATTTGTACTGACAGGGCCGGACAAACAGCGCTATTCACTGAGCTATGTGGGTGCTGAGTTAGATACCCATTACCTGTTTGTCTATCAGGAAGCGCCAGCTCCCAAGCTTTACGATGGCTACCAGTTGAAAAACAATCTACTGTTCGGCCACCTGCATGACCAGATCAACACGGTAAATATCAAATTTGATGGCGTATCACAGTCGCTGGTATTTACACCCAGAGAAGTGAGATTGCCGATTAGTCGACCATAGAAAAAGGTATGACTTTACGTCTAGTAGCTTAATCCCATTAGTACTGTCGTTTGGCCCGACAAAAAGATCGCACTAGTGGTTACATTTGAGCATCTGCGCGCTAGATCACACCTAAACCACTCTGTCATTCTCCTGTCAGTGAACCACTGGCACACTGAGTCGTATTAAGAATTATTTTCTTTCAGGCCTAGCTCTGTGCTGAACAAATTCGTAGACCATTTCTTCCGTCCACTGGACGCGTCCTCCGTCGCGGTGTTTCGTATTGGCTTTGGCTTGGTGATGCTGATTGATGCCATTGGCCATATTGGCTTTGTCGATTTGCAGAGCATGTATGTCGAGCCGACTGTATTCTTTAAGTACTATGGCTTTGAGTGGCTCCCAGCGCTACGCGAGGGGGTGTATTGGGTCTACGGCATCTCAGCGATTGCATCGCTTGGGTTGATGCTGGGTTTCCATTATCGAATAAGTACCGCGATAGTCGCGATATGCAATGCGGCGATATTTCTACAGGATCAGGCCCAATACCTGAATCACCTATATCTGTTAATACTGTTCTCCAGCGTGATGGTGTTTGTACCGGCTCACCGCTACTGGTCATTGGATGCCAAACGGAATCCAGCCATTGCCAACGATACCCTGCCCGCCTGGTGCCGGATACTGCTGATTGTGCAACTTGAAATCATTCTGATCTATGCGGGCATAGTGAAAATCAATCCGGACTGGCTGCAATTAGAACCCCTCGCGACTTGGTTGGCCAAACGCCAACACATGCCGTTTGTCGGTGAACTATTTATGGACCCGAACATGATTACACTGGCGGCTTACGGCGTGATCGCACTCCATCTGGTGGGTGCCCCCTTGTTGTTATTTAAACGCACCCGCCTCTACGTGATCATTGTGTATGCCTGCTTCCATACGCTGAACCACTTTGTATTTGATATCGGCGTATTCCCTTGGGTGACCCTGTTTGCCAGTTTGCTCTGCTTTGAACCTGATTGGCCGCGCCGCTTCTGGGCCAAACTAAAACGGACTTCCTATCAAGCGCCGACACTAACGCCTATCGCCATGCCTGCAAAGCCGATAGCTACCACGATTACTATCTCAGTCTGCGCCTGGCTGGTGTTTCAGACTGTGGTACCACTGAGAAATTATGCCTATGCGGGCGATGTCGCTTGGAACGAAGCAGGCCATAGATTCAGTTGGCGAATGAAACTTCGCAGTAAGCAAGGTACAGCGATCTTTATCATTCAAGATCCCGCCACCGGCAAGCGCTGGCGCTTTGATCCGCGCCCTATGCTCAACCGTCGTCAGAAGTTTAAGATGCCCTGCCAACCCGATATGATCCTGCAGATGGCTCACTATCTTCGAGATCATTTGGCACCAGAGAAGTTCAACGTCAACAATCCCCAAGTGTATGTTCGTACCTATTGTCGACTGAATTACCGACAACCTGCGATGTTCATAGACCCGAAAGTGGATTTGGCTAAGACAACACGTCACTTGGGGAACAACGACTGGGTTCTGCCGCTAACCAAACCCTTGAATCCAAAACATTTGCCAGATTGGTTTCCGAAGTTCGAGAAGTAAAACGATTTAGAGGGTTAAGCGGTAATAGAACGCTTGAATTACATTTTTGGTCACTAATTAATCACTCTTGGATAAAAAGAATGATCGGGGCGTCAGAACAGAACGAATTAAATTAGCGCTTACGGGCGATACGCTACACTTTTGGGCAAGCAGTTTTGCAAAGTTCATGATGCAGAAAAGGTTCAGCAACCCTACCCACGTAAACCTCGGTGATTTGTGGCGATTCAGCCCGCCACAACTGCCCGACCCTTTGGTTCAAAAACCACGACTGCTTTCTGAAATAATCGCCGATAAACAACCTGTTGCGATAATTGCGCCATCTGGATACGGAAAAACCACGTTAGCGGCACAACTATTTAGCCACTGGCAGGGAACACACGTCTGGGCGTCTTTTGCCGAGATGGAATTGGCGATGGCGGATCTCGCCAGAACGCTGGTAACCGCCTTTCACCACGCCCTGGAATTTGATCTGGCATTGATGCACCGAATCAAAGAAGGTCTGGTGGATGACCCTCGCTCTTTAATTGAGCTGGTGATTACTGAGCTGCAACGTCACCCTACACCCACGCTACTGGTGTTAGATAACCTAACGCAGCTCAAGTCAGGCGAATTGAGTGAAGCCATAGACCGCATGCTTCAAGCATGGCCTTCTCAGCACAAGTTAGTGATCACCAGTGGTTCAGCTCACTGGCTTAATCTAATCTCACCCGAGAGTAGAGGCAAGTTATCTATTTCTGACGCAGAGCAACTGAAGTTCGACCGCAACGAGTTGATACAACTGCTGGGAGACAACCTTTCACCCGCTCTTCAAGAGTTGGCCCTGCCCTTCATCGAAGGGTCACCCGCACTGGCCTGGATCATCCGTAATGCGCAATTGAGTCAGCAGGACCTGACCGATATCAACTCAACAGAAGAGCTAGTCTCTCGATGCCAACAGAAGATAACTGCAGCACTACCAAAGGATGAAAAACAGTTCCTGCTGGCAAGCAGCCTGACCGATTACTTTAACCTGACACTCGTCGAACAGATGCTGCAACAAGACTGTCAGGCACTTTTACCACGACTGTTGAAACAGCAGCTTTTGCAGGGTACTAATTCAGACCCCAGTTGGTTTCACTTCCACAAGCTTTGGCGTTTTCAGTTCCGGCAAAACCTCATCTCTCAAGACCCGGAACTTGCCAGAACCTTAGTACGACGCGCCGCAGACTGGTGGATGCAACACCAGCAACCGCGTCAGGCTATCTACCTTGCGAAAACCATTAACGACGTGGCCTTGATGCAGAGGTTGGTTGCGGAACATGGTTGGCTCATGTATCAGCGTGGTCAGCATCAACTGCTTAAACAAACCATAGAGCTGATCCCATCAAGCCAAAGGGCAAAGGATCCTGCATTGCTAATGGTGGCGGCCAAAGTCTTTCTGATTGACGACATGCCTGCTTCCAAGCTGTTCTTGGATCAACTGGAGACGCATATCGATGGCGACGGAGAAGCCAGCCGAGCCATACAGGTCAGTCACGCTTGTCTGCGTTCAACCTATGCACTGAAAGCCTTTGACCTGCCCTTGTTGAGAAAGTACGCCAGAACCGCCTATGAGTTAGCTCCCATTGCCCCCGACATACTCACCCCCTCGGCCTATGCGGCATTGGCTGAACTGCTTTGGGTGGAGGGAGAGATAGATAAAGCCAGGTACCTATGGCTGGGTGCGCTGCAGGAAGCCAAACAACGGGGTTATGTGGTTGACCAGCTCTGGCAGGCCCATTTTGTTGCCACAACTTTCTTCTATCAGGGCAAACCCGAAGCGGTCAGGGAGTTCTATGAAGAAGCACATGATGCGGCCCAACAGCACCAACTGCGTTATACCGATTCTCTCTGGTGTATTTACCGGACTGAATCTGAAATCGCATTGCTCAGAGGCGATTGGCAGGAAGCAAAACGTTGCAATGACCAGGCGATGCATATCACCCGTAACTGGCCGGAAGAGGCCCAACTGCCCTGCCTTGTTTTAAAAGCGTTGCACCATAAAGCAACACATGGGCCAGATGCTGAGTTCGACCGACAGTTGGAAACCATCGAATATCTCACCTACCAGTATGAGCATCACCCGTTTGTACTATGCCGGGCACATCAGTTGTTATTGAGCTGGTGGAACAGCAAAGGCGCATCAGGAAAGATCCAGGACTGGCTGTCACTTCAACTTAGCCAAATCCATAGCCAAACCTTGTTTGATATCCACTACCGCCGTAACGTCGCCGCCGCACATTTCTACTGCAGCAATGTCGAGGCCGCAGAAGAGTTAGCGGAGCAGGCGGCAACACTGGCCTCCAGTTTTACCGCAGCGGCAGAGTCCCTAAGTTCACATTTACTTTGGCTATTATGCCAGGATGAACTGAGCAGATCGGAAATAAATCAGTTCCTAGAGAGGCTTTCGCAACAACAGCGGCTCGGCGAAATTAAGCTCTACTGCGAGCTATATCGCCCATTACTTCAGCATTTAAGCCCGAGTGACGATGCTTACCGATTAATCATGGGCAGACTGCCGAAAAGCTAATTTTTGACCACTAATCCCTTAGCCTCTCAAAACAGATAATATGGTCTAGCTCAAACCGAATACCTATCTCACTGCCAACACGCTGCGGATCATGACTGGATGCCACACATAACAAACGCTGGCCGTTTGCCATTTCTACCTCGTATTGAAACGAGGTTCCCTGAAACTGGCGTTTAATCACTTTCGCCCGAAGAATGCTGTCTTCATCGTGGATAAGGTCGTCCGGACGCAATAACAGATCGACAGAGATACCCAGCGGCAGCCCATGGGGTTTGTCGGTGGCGATCGGGCCAAAGCCCGTCAGCAAGCTAGTCTCGGTTTTGGCGACCGCAGGTAGGAAACAACCTTGACCAACAAAGTCCGCGACAAAGCGGGTCAAGGGTGCGTGATAGATAGCGTAAGGCGTATCAAACTGTTCAATATTGCCCTGCTGCATTACCGCAACCCGATCAGCAATGGCAAAAGCCTCAATCTGATCATGGGTCACCATCAAGGCTGTGATCTGCTCATTCAGCAGGATCTCTCGCACGTCGGGTACCAGCGTTTCTTTTAGGGTTGCGTCCAAACCGGAAAACGGTTCATCCAATAACAGCAGGTCAGGCTTTGGGGCAAGAGCTCTAGCCAGCGCTACACGCTGTTGCTGACCGCCAGAGAGCGACGCTGGATAGCGTTCGTGACTGTCAGGTAAACCAATCAGGGAGAGCAGTTCATCTATGCGGGACTGACGCTCGACACTATTCAAATGCCCCAAACCAAATGCTACGTTCTGAGCCACTGTCATGTGGGGAAACAGAGCGATATCCTGAAACACCATGCCTATGCGACGCAGTTCAGGTGGAGTCTGCTGTTGGGGAGAGGATAACACCCGGCCGTGCATTACAATTTCACCCATCGCCAGAGACTCAAATCCCGCAATCGCCCTAAGCAGTGTCGACTTGCCGCAGCCACTTGGCCCAAGCAAACAGCCGATTTCACCCGGCTTAAGAGACAGGTTCACATTAGCTACGGCGCGAGTGCTGCCGTAATTCACAGACACATCATTAAGAGCCAGCTGCAATGCCTTAGCCTCTGATGAATTGTGATTGGTTCTTGGCCCGCGCTGGGTTGCCTCAGCATCTTCAACCTGTGAACGCAGCAACATCTTATGCTATCGCCTCTTCTCTTGTTTGTTGATGTTTTCCCATGCTGGCGATAGAGCGATTCAGCCAGATCACAGGGATCAAACCCACCAGTACAATCATCATTGATGCAGGTGCCGCATCCATCAGGCGCTCATCCGAGGCCATTTCATAAGCACGTACCGCCAGCGTATTAAAGTTAAAAGGACGCAGCATCAGCGTGGCTGGTAACTCTTTCAACACGTCGACAAACACTATCAACAGTGCGGTTAGCACACTGCTTTTTAACAGCGGGATATGAATCAATCTTAGTGTCTGAATGGGAGACTTACCCAACGAACGAGCTGACTGATCCAAGCTGGGTTTTATACCTTGCAAACCACTCTGCACCGCGCCCAGTGAGATCGCCAGGAACCGAATGGTGTAAGCAAAAATAAGCGCCACCAGCGTACCTGATAGCAACAGGCCAAGGTCAACCGAGAACAGCTGCTCCAGGTACACTACCCAATGGTGATCAACCCAGATCAGGCAAACCATCACACCTATGGCGATAATGGTGCCGGGCAATGCATAACCCATAGACACCAGCTGTACCGCCCAGCCAACCACACCTTTGGGCCGCGAACGCGCAGCATAAGCCAGCACCAAAGCCAGAAAAACAGAGATGACCGCCGCCATTCCCGCCAACGAAAACGTATTCCAAGTCAGCTGTATAAAGTCTGCACTGAGCAGTTCTTCACTTTGCAGGCTCCAGCCAATCAGCACCGCGGCAGGAACCAGAAAACCAAACAATGGTGGCACCACACAGGCCAATGTGGCTAGCCAGCGCTTCCAACCAGTAAGAGACTCTCTTTGCTGCAGTTGCCCCTGCTCGGCGTGGCTGAAGTAGCGGATACGTCGGCGCGAATACTTCTCTATGACCAACAATGTGAGCACAAAGCCCAACAACATCATGGCCAATTGGGCAGCGGCGGCTGTGTCACCAAAACCGTAGAAGGTACGAAAAATCCCGGTCGTAAATGTCGACACCCCAAAGTACTGGACTGTACCGTAATCGGCTAAGGTTTCCATCAGCGCCAAAGACAGCCCCGCCACTATCGCAGGACGCGCCAGAGGCAAAGCCAAGCGGTAGAAATTCTGAAACGGTGACATCCCCAGGCTGCGCCCGGCATCAAACATGTGCCTGGGCTGCACAATGAATGCCGCTCGGCTCATCAGGTAGACGTAGGGATAGAGTACCAGCGACAACATAACCATGGCGCCCCCCAAAGAGCGCACCTCGGGGAACCAGTATTGGCCGTACCGTAAGCCTGTCCACTCTCTTATCGCCGTTTGAATTGGACCGGCAAAATCAAGTAATCCGGTATAGGTGTAGGCGATGATATAGGCGGGAACCGCCATGGGTAAAAGCAACAACAGCGACAGTGCGCGCCGCATCGGAAACTCGTAACGGGAGGTGAGCCAGGCGGCAGGCACACCAAGCATCAGCACACCGACGCCAACCCCCAACATCAGTGCAAATGAGTTAAACAGGTAGTCTCCGAGCACGGTTTGCCAAAGGTGCAGCCAAACACTGGCAGCACCGGCCGACAATCCATTTATCGCTGAGTCATCGGCAACAAACCAGGCCAATCCAGGGATCATCAGGATCGGCACCAGCAGAACCAATGCCACCATAATGGCACCACTGGAAAGCAGGTTGGCGCTGAATACTCCGCGCAACCTGCTGCTGGTTAATGATGTCTGACTCACTGTGTTCTGCAATCGCTACTACTCTAGTATTCCTGGTCTGGCGCTCTAGCCGTACGCTGATTATTTCCAGTTAGCACGATCCATGGTTTCTACCGCAAGGCGGTTGTTTTCACCCAGCAGAGACAAGTTAATGGCATCGGCTTTGAATTCGCCCCAGCTATTCAACACATCTGACGCTGGCACACCTGGCACAATGGGGTATTCATTATTCACTTGGGCATACCAGGACTGAGATTCACCGGTCAGCATAAAGGCGATCAGTTGGTTGGCAGCGTCACCGTTTTTAGCCGATTTCGTCACACCGATACCACTGGCGTTTACGTGTGTGCCTCGGTCCTGCTGGTTTGGCCAAAACACACCCAGTTTATCCGCTACCGCATTTTTAGCTGCATCACTGCTGCTGGCCAGACGGCCAAAGTAGTAAGTGTTTGCTATCGCGATATCACAGACACCGGCTGCAGCCGCTTTCAGCTGGTCAGTATCGCCGCCTGCAGGTGGACGCGCCATATTCGCAACAATGCCTTTGGCAAACGCTTCTGTCTTTTCCTGACCTTCCGCCACAATCATTGAAGCTATCAGTGACTGGTTATAGATATTGCTGGAGGAACGAATACAGATACGACCTGCCCACTTGCGGTCAGTCAGCGCCTCATAGGTGGAGAGCTCTTCTGGTTTTACCTTGCCTTTAACATAGAAGATGGGACGCGCACGCATGGTCAGCGCCACCCACTCGCCCTCGGCATCACGCATATTGGCTGGCACCTTATCCTGATAAACCGCCGATTGCATTGGCTGCAACAGACCTGCGGCTTTAGCACGATATAGACGACCAGCATCGGCGGTAATCAGCAGATCAGCCGGTGAGCGTGCGCCCTCTTTTTGCAGGCGGGTAATCAGCGCATCGTCCTTACCTGTGACCAGGTTGACCTTGATACCTGTCTGCTCGGTAAACTTATCCAGCAGAGGTTTTATCAATGCTTCTTTGCGAGAGGAGTAAACATTAACTTCAGCAGCAAACGCCTGAGCGGGTGCCATAACTAAGGCCAAAACCCCTGCAACGGCAGAAAACAGCAATTTTTTCATCAACCTTTTCCTTAACGCGACGTGACTTTTAAGGCAAATCATAATCTACAATTAGGGATGATACCTATTCTCATTCCCATTTAATAATGAACTATTTTGTGACTTTATAGGAGAGAAAAAGTTCGCCACCTTGAAACGCACAAAAAAACCGGCCAAATGACCGGTTTAGTATGCCAGCGAAAGAGAATCCCCCTCACTCGCTGCAGTAAACCTGTCTGAGCTCTGGTAACACCTCAACCAACTTGCCCATCACCTCAAACAGCGCCAACTCAGACATACCATGCTGTTGACAGAAAGGTAAGGAGGATAGCGTCTTAGCACCTTTCTCTGTCACCCCTTCACGAATGGCAATCAACGCCCGTTTGGCCACAAACAACAGATGCAGTTCAGGGCTGGCAGCCAAGCCTTGGTCAATATACTTCAAGCCCTGTTGTTGACGCGCCAGCTGCTGATAACCAATGGGGAAGCCCCAGCTTTTAAGAACAGTTGCACCAAACATGCCCTGATAATCTTCAAATGCGGCTTCCAGCTGCAACTTGTCTTCATCTGTCATCGGACGCTGCTGACTCAGCTCATCAAACAGACGCAGGATAAGCATTTTACCGGTATTGTGAATCAGCCCCATGGTGAAAGGGTCTAAAGCGAAATTCACATCGCAGACTCTCGCCAACTGTTCACAGGATACCGCGACATTAATCGCATCGCGCCAGCAAGCTTCGGCACTTTGCCTTGCACCATCAGACAACATATCAAACTGCGGTTTCATACAGATCGCATTCACCTGCTGTTCGGTGACTTGCAACCCGAGACGATTGATCGCATCAACCAGCGACTTACATGGTCGTAAGCCACGGTAATAGGTGCTATTTGATAATTTAATCAGCTTAGCGGTCACCACCAGATCGGTTTTAAGCAGCTCAGCAATCTGGTTGATATCGGCACCACTGGCCATCAGGTCTTTTAACTGGTTGTAGGTTTCTGATTGCTTGGGAAGCTCCAGCTCACCCTTTTTAAGCCGCTCCATACTGATCTTCAGAGCTTGCTCAGGCGTCATCAAGTTTTCAGCTGCATCACTCTCCTCCCCTTCCGATCTTTCATCAGATGGGGCAATCAAACCCAGCTCAATCAGTTTCTCTTTGATCGATGCGCCCGTGAACGGCTTTAACAGGTAGTCATCACAACCCGCTTTGATCGCGTTAATTACCTCTTTACGGTCCGAGTGGGATGTGACCATGACAATTTTGGCGCGCTCCTGCTCAGCTAAACAGTAACGTCGTTCCAGCGCTCGAAGCTCGGCTAATACCTCAGGGCCGCGCATATCGGGCATATCGACATCCAGAGTAACAAACTGAAATGGTACTTCTGCTTTCAATGCCGCTACGAAACGGCTCAGAGCCGAGTTTCCATTTTCGGCTTGAGTGCTATTACCTATCCCGTTAAGAATCGCGCTCATCTTACTGCGGCAGACGAAATCATCGTCCACTACCAAGCTCTTTAACTCGGACATTTGCTGCTTTGCTCCTCAATTTCCTGATCCAGCAATGCTATTTGCACTGCCAGTTCATCCAACGCGCCAGCAACCTTGTCGGCATTCCCTGCGTTGGATTCCTGCTCCAATACTTTCGCCACCACAGCTAATCGATCTGCAGTTAAGTTAGCTGCCCCACCCTTTATCTTGTGGGCTTCAGCGCGAACCGTTTCCAACTCGCCATCAGCTAAGGCGTTCTTCATCTGTGTTAGCTGCTCAGGCAGCATGTTAGCAAATTGCGATAGAGTAGTATTGACCATGTCGACGTCATCAAGAAACTCCTCCATCAGGCGTTCCATGTTCAAGACCGCCCCCTGTTTCGGGTCGGACTCAGTCTCATCGGTGTTTTGAGTCGCAGGTTGGCCATGGCTCAGCCAACGCTGCACAGTGGCGATTAATGCCTGACGACGAAACGGTTTACAGAGAAAATCGTTCATGCCCAGCTCAAAACACTTCTCCCGAACACCTTCAAGCGAATGTGCACTCAAGGCAACAATCGGAGTTTGGTCATCATCATCGGCTAGAGACATGGCACGGATCTGAGTCGCCGCAGTAAAACCATCCATAACAGGCATCTGTAGGTCCATGAGCACCAAGTCGGGGGGATCTGACTGATACAAATTGACCGCTTCTAAACCATTTTCAGCCAGAAATACTTCTGCACCCGCGGCTTTCAGGTGGGCCATCGCAACTTTCTGATTGGCCGGATAATCTTCAGCCAGCAGTATCTTGCAGCCAAGTAATGGCTGGCTCATTTCCGCACTGGGTTTTTCAACACGTTCTGACTCTTCATCAACAGACAGTTTGCTCAGCGCTTTTTTAAGCTCTACCCAGCGCAGTGGCACCGATAACTGACCTTTGAGCACATCTCGCCAGCGCTGTTTAGCTAAGGACTCAGGTTGCACCCCGATATCACTGATGACGATCACGGGCAGGCTGGGCAAGCGAGATTCAATTTCTGACGGCAGCATATGATCGCTGGCCATAACTACCGCAGCAGCTTGATCTGCAGGGCTTAAACAGAGATAGTTTTGGACCATCTGCTCCCAATTGCTCGCTAGTAGCGCCTGATATCCCATACTCTGCAGATAGCAACCTATGCTCTCTCTCACTCCCGTGTCAGACTCTGCCACCAGAATCGTATGGTCAGGAATAGGCTCAACAGGCGCGCCAACAGCCCCCCCTTTTTGGGAGCGGCCAAGGTGCAACGTGAACCAAAAACAGCTACCTTTTCCAGGCTCACTTTCTACCGCCAGTTCACCATCCATCATATCGATCAACTCAAGCGCAATGGAGGTTCCTAAACCTGTACCGCCGTATTCACGGGTAATAGATACATCTGCCTGCCTGAACGGTTCAAAGATATTTGCCTGTTGATCTGCGGTCATGCCGATACCGGTATCACGGACCGAAACCTTTAGATAAAGCTGATCGGCCAAGGACTCCAGCAACTGCACTTCTACGTTAATTTCACCTCGCTCGGTAAACTTGACGGCATTACCCACTAAGTTCATCAAAACCTGACGCAGCCGCATAGGATCACCCACCGCCATCACGGGGACATCCGGTGCAATATGGCAATGAAACTTGATTGGTTTATTGGACGCGCGCAATGCAACCGCGCTGAACAGTTCTTCGACGCAATTAACCAGACCAAAATCAACATTGGCAAGTTCCAGACAGCCGGCTTCAAACTTGCTCAGATCCAGCACGTTGTTAATCAGCATGCGCAGCGCTTCAGCTTCTTTCATGATGGTATCCACCACGTTGTGCTGCTCAGCAGAAAGCGGGAAATCAGCCGCAAGCTCCGCCATGCCAATGATGCCGTTAATAGGAGTTCGCACTTCGTGGCTCATATTCGCCAGGAAAGCACTTTTCGCCTCGCTGGCTCGCTCCGCCTCTTGCAGCGCCCGCTCTGCCTGAATCCGAGCAGACTGCAACTGGTCTGTACGACGTTTTACTACCGATTTGATGCGCCTTTGCGTGCTTCTTAGCACCGCGACATAAGTGCCCAGCACTATGATGACTAACGCAGCCAAAGCGATACAGGCGAGGATCACTGCCCCCAGCGCCAATTTAGTTCCACGCTCCCCTTGCTGCATCAGTTCACGTGACATGACTAGTGTCAGTACCAAAGGCTCAAAATCATCAGAACTAATCAGAGTTTCGCTTATCTCGATACGATCATCACTTTGCTCCAAAATCCTCTCACCTCTAAGTTTTAACATTGACTGCAGGCCTGCAGAGTTTTTGGAAAGAGGAGACAAATTCAGGCTCACGCCCTCTTCACCAAAAGAGGACAACTGTTTTGCAAGGTGACTGTTTACGGACCGCCCAAGTAAAATGGTTCCGGCATTAAAATCTCTCGACTTCAGCGGTGCTATCGCCAACATGACAGCCCCCTGCTCAGTGGCCACACCGCCGCTGATTAATCGATCTCGATTTTCTGAGCGTCGCCAAACTCGAGTGATCTCTTCAACAAATTCAGCATTGAGTTCAATGTTATTTGGTAGCGAGGGATGACCATCAGAACGGGTGTATGTGAAGCGAGTGCCCCCATCGCGGGTTAAAAAAAGAGAAAAATCTACATCAAGTTTCTTTGACCAGCGGGCAAAACTGGCCTGCAGCGCAGATTCGGAAGAGGAGTTAGGCGTAGCCAATTGATCAATGACTTTGACCTGGCCATAAGCAACAGAAACCTCTGCCAGATGACCTAAGTGATTTAGCTCTTCTTTAAACGCCGTTTTAATCACGGCCGCTCGAGATCTCGCCTGAGCTTGTTCCAGCTCAGCAAACCCAGGAAGCAGGCGCTCTCGGTCAGTCGATATACCGACAACCAGCACCATTAAAAACAGTGCGCCTGCGATAAAATGTACCGCACGCAATTTAGTTAAACTTGCCATCTGTCAGATCAATAAGTCTTTTGTGAATGCACAGAGCTCTGTGCTCTTTATCTAAAGAGAGGTATTCATACATAAGTGTATAAATAATTGACAGTTTTATAAAAGAGAGTTGCAGCACAGTTCCGACGAACAACCCTCGACCCCTGTCACGATTTAAGAACTAGGTTACGCTTAAGGGGAACAAGCATATTTGGTTGTGGAGTTTTGTTTGACCGACATACTGGATGCACACGGTGTATTTGAATTCACTGTAGACCGGGACATGACGCATTTGAAGCTAGATGGCAGCTTCAATGCCGAGGGTGTTCGGGCAATGCACGAATACATAGTGGCCTGCCTGAAGGCTTTACCAACCATTCCAAACTTGGCACTGGTAGATGTCACAGGCTGGACGCTTTCTACGCCAGACAGTGCCCCCGCAACCCGCGCTCTACATCGCAAGATGTCAGAATCAGGCTTGGCATATGTCGCCTACATCACTGACAACGTTGAGATAAGGCGGGTGATTCTAGAAGAGTTATGGGACCAACACCCCAATGTTTGTCGCGGCTATTTTAAGAGCCGCGCTCAAGCAAAAAAGTGGTTAGCAAAGCAGAAAAATTGATGCCGGCCGCGCAATAAATGCACACTCGATTCAATTCCCTACGCAGGCTGTTGACTTGCCGCCTCTAAATCCGTTTAATAGCCGTCCGCGCTAAACAAGCGCGCAAGATTTAGAAAGTTACGCCCAGATAGCTCAGTTGGGTGAGCGTGACCAAAGCATCGCTTTGCAGCACGCGAACGCGAGGCAGGACGCCGAGCCGGACGTCACTCCATGGATGGGTGACATAAAATGAGCAAGATTTAGAAAGTTACGCCCAGATAGCTCAGTTGGTAGAGCAGGGGATTGAAAATCCCCGTGTCCCTGGTTCGATTCCGGGTCTGGGCACCATACATCAGAAGCCCTGTCCTCACGGACGGGGCTTTTTTGTTTCACATTACTTATCAATAAAACTGATACCAATCTACTTTGGCATCAATCCATTAAAACCACGTTTCGCCAACCATTTGGCTTCAGACAAAATGCACTCGCGAAGTGAGTTCTCTCCGGCATCTTTTCGCCAAATAAAGCTCAGGGTTCGCGCCATATTCAGCTCGGGTACATTCAGCGCTACCAGCTTTTTCCGCTCAATCGCTTTGACTACATCCAGGTAGGGCAGACAGCTCAGATAGGCGCCATTGACCACCATATTCTTCAGAATCGGTACGTGTTCGTATTCGCGCCATACATCTAGATTGTCGATAAGCCCATGAATGGCAGAGTTGAAGATACGCCGCGTCCCTGCCCCAGGCTCTCGCAGCACCCATTTGGCCTGCTCCAGCTGGGCGAGGCTGACTCTGTCATACTTGGCATAAGGGTGATTCAAGGCTGCGACGACCACCAGCTGGTCGTGCACCCACACTTCCTGATGCACCCGCGCATCATCGCAGCGACCTTCTATCACGCCCAGTTGGTAGTCGTGAGCTAGCACACCCTGAATAACATTCTCAGTGTTCTCCACCTCTACATTGATTCGTAATTCTGGAAAGTCGCTATCAATTTTACTGATAAGGTGAGGCACCAGGTGCTCAGCTGACGTTTGGCTGGCGCCCAGCGCCAGCTCGCCACTGATCAACTGCTGTCCTGTGAACCCTAATTCGATTTGCTGGGCATCAAACAAAAGCTTCTTAGCTCTGGGGCGGAGCCACTGCCCCCAAGGCGTCAGGCTCATTCGCTTGCCGTTGCGGTCAAACAAGGGCTCGCCTAACAATTTTTCTAATTGATTAAGTGCCATGCTGGCCGCCGATTGTGTCAGCGCCAGCTTTTTAGCCGCCATACTCACACTCTCATAGCTGGCAACCGCTTCAAATACCGCCAATTGCTTCAATGTATATCGCATCACACGCCCCCAACTACAGTGACTTCAGCGCTTAGCGCCATTTCAACACAGGCCCCGCTGACTACGATTACTTTAAATCAATTTATCTGATGGCATATCTAAAAACTATCAATTTAACTTCTCTCAAATTTGCCTCTAGTTTGGATATCGCAGCGAGGGCACTCCCCTTTCTCTGCACACACCAAACATCAATAAAGTTATGGAGGCGACAGCAAACTGATGAAACTGATCGACACCAACGTCGACCAACTGCCCAGGCATGCCCCGGAACAGATGGCCACCACAGCAGAGCACTATGGCTACAAAAAGGCGATGACCTCATTCAAGTCGTCATTCGCACTGGCCATGATTGCCGGCGTGTTCATTGGTCTGGCGTTTATTTTCTATATCACGGTAACCACAGGTAGCCAGGACACCCCATGGGGACTTGCGCGCTTGGTAGGTGGCCTGGCCTTCAGTATCGGCCTGGTACTGATCGTCATCTGCGGCGGCGAACTATTTACCAGCACCGTATTGTCCAGCGTTGCCAGAGCCAGCAAGCGCATCAGCAATCGTCAACTTATCGCATGCTGGTCTCGGGTTTATCTGGGCAACTTCATAGGCGCACTTGTGCTTGTGGCACTGGTCGTTGGTGCAAAATTATACCTGCTGGATGGCGGCCAATGGGGGGCGAACGCTTTGCTTATTGCTCAGCACAAGCTTCACCACAGCTTTGGCCAAGCCGTCGCCCTCGGCGTGCTCTGCAACATGTTGGTTTGCCTGGGCATCTGGATGACCTTCAGCAGTGATGATGTTCTGACCAAAGCCATACTGGTGATCCTGCCGGTTGCACTGTTTGTCAGCACAGGCTTTGAGCACTGCGTTGCCAATATGTTCATGGTGCCTCTGGCCATCAGCATAAAGGCGACTGCTAGCCCTGAGTTTTGGGCGAACAGTGGGCTGGCCGCCAACGCATTTAACGACCTGACCATCAGCCATTTTCTAATCAACAACCTGCTCCCAGTCACCCTGGGCAACATTATCGGCGGCGCGCTGTTTGTCGGCATGAGCTATTGGGGCATCTATCGACGCCCTGCGCTGCAAACCAAATCCACACTTATTCACCCAATTAAAAACAAAAAAGGAATTAACGCCATGAAAAACAACACTGTTCTTAAAGTATCTGAGTTTATGCATACCCCGGCTGCGAGCCTGACCCCAAACAGCACTCTGATGGAAGCGCTGACAGCTATGTTGAAGTTCCACACTTCAGGCTTGCCGGTCGTCAACGAAAGTAACCGTGTTGTTGGCTTTATCTCTGAACATGACTTGCTGAAATCACTTTGGGTAAACGAGTATGAGATGGATAAGCAAAAGCACGTTGGTGACGTGATGCGACATGAGGTTGCGACGGTATCGCCTGATGATTGTTTGTTGGAACTGGCCGAGTACATCTCTATCGATAAGGACAAGGTGTACCCTGTGAATAGCGGTGGCTACATGCTCAGCTACAAAATCGAGTCGCTTGAAGAGCGCTTAGCTAAAGCTGACGTCAACCGCCCCAAATTATTCCCGGTTGTTCAAGATGGCCTTCTGGTAGGGCTGATCAGTCGCCAAGACATCATGTATGCTTTCTACAAAGACTTTGGTGGTAAAGATGACTGGCTGCATAGCAAAGTGAGCCACCAAGCAGCTTAAGCCAAACAACCCAATGAGACAATGCTTAAAAGCTCTATAACAAAGAGGCCGCGTCAGGCCTCTTTTTTGGTTGTCACCTCTAAACCACCTCCTATGGAGGTGGTGATCGGCAATTCGGGGCTCTGCCCGTAGAGAGCCCATGCTACAAACAC